>DSDR01000302.1 GCA_011048645.1 Phycisphaerales bacterium | reverse complement strand
CCTTCGTACAGCACCTCTTCATACGTCACGTCGCCCAGTTCGCCGGTTCCCTTTTTGATGGCCTTTTCAATGGTATCTTTGGGCATATTGGCGGCCTTGGCCTTATCGATGGCGTAGCGCAGCGTCAGATTGGCCGCCGGGTCGCCGCCGCCGGCTTTGGCCGCGACGATGATCATCCGTGCAATCTTGCTCCACAATTTCCCGCGTTTGGCGTCGTTGGCGGCCTTTTTATGTTTGATCCCCGCCCAATGCGAATGTCCAGCCATAATCTACCCTTACTAATCGTATCATCTGTCCCGTTGGGTTTAGTCTCTCTCGTTCTTCTGACTTCTGACCTAATGGATCACCTTATTCAAAGGATATGTAAAAATCCCCGACGCTCCGGCGCGTTTCAACTGTGGAATCAACTCGCGCTCAATGCGTTCTTCGACCAGAATCTCAATCGCGACGTACTCCGAATCGGCCAGCGGCGAGACCGTCGGGCTTTTTTCCGACGGAAGGATGTCAAGAATTGCCGGCAGGTTCTGTTTTTGCACGTTGAGCTTTAGCCCCACCAGTGTCCGTGCATCAATCGCGGCATTGAGCAGAATGGCAATGTTTTCGATCTTATGCCGCTTAAACTCATCCTGCCAGGCCTTGCGGCAGGCAATGAACCGCGTTGTGGATTCGAGGATCGTATCGATGATCCGAAGGTTATTGGCCCGCAGTGAAGAGCCGGTCTCGGTCAATTCCACGATGCCGTTGACCAGTCGCGCCTTGACTTCGGTTGCGCCCCAACTGAATTCGACTTTGACGTTGATCTTCTTCTGTTCAAAGTAGCGGCGTGTGGCGTTGACCAGTTCGGTGGCGATGATGCCCCCGGCCAGGTCGTCGGGTTTCTGGACGGACGATTCGTTCGGCACGGCCAGCACCCAGCGAGCCGGATTGGACGTGGCCTTGCTGTACCGCAGTTCGCACACCTCGTGCACATCCGAAGCGTTCTCAATAATCCAGTCGTGACCGGTAAACCCGGCGTCCAGCACGCCTTCTTCCACGTATCGGCTCATCTCCTGAGCGCGAAGCATAATCAACTGAATCTGCGGGTCGTCGATCCGCGGAAAGTAACTGCGCTCATAGCCGCTGATGTTAAAGCCGGCTTTTTCAAACAATTCAAACGTGGCGTTCTGAAGGCTTCCCTTGGGAATGCCCAGTTTCAATACGTGTTCAGACAATGTCTCGGTTCCTTTATACTAAATACAAACAAACGTTACTTTTTCGGTGTTTTTTTCTTGGTCGTTTTTTTCTTTTTGGCGTATTTTGCCGTCGGCCTGGACGCGGCTTTGGTGCGGGCGGGCTTGACGCCGCCTTCGGTCTCGGCGCGCAGCAGTGCATAAAATGTATAGGCGTCCGCGGCGCTGATGTGACGTTCAAGAAAACTCTCAATCTCCGGAACCGTCGCATCCGGATGCACCAACTTATGCTCCCGCAGATACGCCGCCATTTTATCGGTCAGCGGGATCGCATGACCGCCCAGCGCCGTCAAAAACGTATAGGCCGCGACAAACGGCGTTATGCCGGCAATCTCGTCCAGTTCTTTTCGCGCCTGACGTTTCCCTTCAGCCGTCAGCGGCAGCAGGTTCACCTTGTCATATTTTTCAAACACGGCGTTCAGGGTTTTGATCAGCGCCTGCGCCGAGGCCGAGGCCGCTTCCGAGGCGTCGCCGAAAACCTCCAGTATCTCTTCCTGACGCGACACACGCAGATCATTCATATCCACAAAATGATCGCGAATGCGTCGGCAGATTTTGCCGGCGTTGGCCTCGGTCGTAAAGGCGCTGACAAAGGCATAGACGACCGCCTCGACCGGATCGTTGTAACGCGGCGGCGAGGCCGGCCCCGCTTCTTTTCGCAGCGCCTTGAACAGTTTTTCAATTTTCGGGCTGTAGTCTTTACTGTTTTTCATAGCCGTGACCTTTTCCGATTAAGGGCCTTGCTGTTCATCCTCGTCCGGAGTCTCTGGTTCGGATGAGTCATTTGCCGCGTCGCCGTCTGCAGGTTCGTATTCCTGTCGCGCCCGGTCGATCAGTTCCAGCGTTCGGAGCGTGTTTTTCATTTTCGTGTCCAGCTCGAACCGCAAATGCGGACAGACCCGCCCGGTCAGGTCGCGCCCGAGCGCCGCCTGAATCGGACCGGCCGCGTGCTGAATCGCGGCAAAAGTCAACTTGCCTGCCTTCTCGTCAACGCCGAAAATACTGAGATACACCGTGGCGTTTTTCGTATCCGGCGACAACGTCACCTCCGTAACGCTCACCAGTCCCGTAATGCGAGGGTCGCTGAGCCGATTCTGAATCGTATGGCTGACCGAATCCCGAATCACCCGCGCGATTTTAAGTTGTCGTCTCGATTCCGTCATATTTTATCAATGCACACAATATCTAAAGATAAAGCCTGTCAGACGCCTGTATAGTCCAAGCCGTAGAATCCGGAAAAGGTTACAATTTTTCAAGAAACTCCGGATCAGAACGCCGCCCTTATATTTTCTGACTTCTGACCTCTGGCCTCTGACTTACAGTGAATCCCGTTTGACCTGCACCACCTCGAACGCTTCCAGAATGTCCTCAAGCTTCACGTCGTCAAACCCGGCGATCTTGATACCGCATTCCAGACCGGCCCGCACCTCACGCGCATCGTCCTTGAAGTGTTTAAGCGACTCGATGGTGCAATTGTCTTTGACGACGATGTTGTTTCGAATCAACCGCAGCTTGGCGTTTTTGGTAATGGTTCCGCTGGTCACGTAACACCCCGCGATTGTTCCGATACTGGAGACTTTGAATGTGTTTCGCACCACGGCACGACCGAGGGTTCTTTCTTCCGTGTCCGGCTCCAGCATCCCGATCATCGCCGCCCTGACATCCTCCGTAATACGATAAATAATGTTATACAGCCGAATATCGACGCCTTTGGCCTCGGCCAACTGCCGCACGCGGTCTTCGGGCACGACATTAAAGCCGATGATAATCGCGCCCGACGCCTCGGCCAGCACCACATCGCCTTCATTGATGCCGCCGACGCCGCTATGGATAATGCGCACCCGCACCTCCTCGGTGCTTAAATCGGTCAGGTATTTATTGAGCACATCCACCGATCCCTGCACGTCGGCTTTGACGATCAGATTCAGTTCTTTGATATTGCCCGCGGCGATATGGCTGAACAGATTATCCAGCGTAATCTGTGAACGTTTGGCCAGAGTCTGCTCCCGGCTGAGCCGCTGCATTTCCTCGGCGGCCTGTTTGGCTTCATTGATGTCGTCCAGACAGTAAAACTTATCGCCTGCCTGCGGCACGCCGTCCAGGCCGGTAATGACCACGGGCATCGACGGATCGGCGATTTTGACGGTTCGTCCGCGGCTGTCAATCACTGTGCGGATGCGCCCATAGACGCCGCCGGCCAGTACCACATCGCCTTTGTCCAGATGGCCTTCCTTCAGCAGCACCGTCGCGACCGACCCTTTGGTCGGCGACATATGCGCCTCAACCACCCAGCCATACGCCGGGATGGTCGGATCGGCCGAAAAGTTCAAATCCTCGGCTGTAAAATCAATATGTTCGAGCAATTCTTCAATACCCTGACCGGTGATGGCGCTGGTTTGAATAATTTCCGTCTGGCCGCCCCATTCCCGCGGGGTCAACTCGTGCTCGGCAAGCTGGCCGTAGATGCGATTGGCATCCACGCCCGGCAAATCAATCTTGTTCAGCGCCACCAGAATCGCCACGCCCGCCGCCTTGGCATGATGAATCGCCTCAATGGTCTGGGGCATCAGCCCGTCATCGGCGGCCACGACCAGAATCACAATGTCGGTCATATTGGCGCCGCGGGCGCGCATCGCCGTAAAAGCCTCGTGGCCCGGCGTATCCAGAAATGTAATTCTCTTGCCGTGAAGCTCGATCTGATAGGCCCCGATGTGCTGGGTAATACCGCCGGCCTCGCCCGTGGCCACACTGGTCTGCCGAATGCGGTCCAGAAGACTGGTTTTGCCGTGGTCCACATGCCCGAGCATCGTGACCACCGGCGGACGTTTTTGAAGATGCGGACGCGAACGAGCGGCAAATTTTTCTTCAATCTGCTCCAGAAGCGTACGCTTGCGCTCGACCATCAGCTCCGTGCCGAACTCCAGAGCCACCAGCTCGGCCGCTTCCGTTGAAATTGCCTGATTGGCGGTGGCCATAATGCCTTGATTCATCAGTTTGGTGATGATGTCGCCCGTCTTGACCGCCAGTGCCGCCGAGAGGTCTTTGACCGTGATCGGCTCGTGAACGACGGCTTTTTCAGGACGTTCCGACGAGGCGCTGACGTCCTCGGCGCTGCGCGCTTCAATGCGTCGGGACGGCTTGGCCCGCTTGCTGGCGCCGCCGGCTGCCGCCAGACGCGCCTGACGTTCTTCCAAATCGCGGAGTCGAACCCGCTTGATGTCCCCGCCGCGGCTTCGACGAACGCCTTCGCCTCCGGAATCCTTGCGCCGGCCGTGGGTTTTGAGTTTGCTGGATTTTTTGCCCTTTCCGGAGGGAGGAGCTGCCGGCAGCGGCGGCTGAGGTTCCATAGACGTCGGGGACTTGGGACGCGGCTTTGGCCCATGCCGTCGTGGACCGGGACGACGACGAGCATCATCCTCAATCGATTCAACCCGAACGACTTTCGGTCCGCTCAGTTTGGCCGGTTTGGGTTTTTCAAGCATCGGGCCGGCCGGTTTGATAACTTCCGGTTTTGGCTCGGGTGTCGGTTCCTGCGACGCCGGCGATTCTTCCCGCTCAGTGACGTCGGGTTCTTCCGTTTTTTTGGGTTCTTCGTGTTTTTCAGGTTCTTCGGTCGGTTTCGGTTCGACCGGCGGTTCAGTCGCCGGCGCCGGCTGCGGAGACTCGGCAACAGGCTGCGGCGGCTGGTCGATCTCAACCGGCGGCGATTCGACGGTCGGCTCGGCAGGCGCCTCGGCGGATGCAGCGGCGGCAGGCTCTGTCTCGCTCTGCGCGGCGGCTTTGTCCTCTTCAGTCGGTTCGGACGCTTTCTTTTTCTTTCGTTTGACGCGAACCTTTTTCAGATCGACGGGCGCAGCCTTCTCGACCGCCGTGGTGTGTTCGCCTTCGCTGAACCACTCACGGATCGTCGCCGCAAGGCCCACCGAGATCACCGCCATGTGGTTTTTGATATCTTCCAGACCTTCGGCCTGGCATTTTTCCACAATGGCCTGACTCTTGACGCCAAGCTCTTTGGCCAATAGGTAAACACGTGTCGATTTAGCCAAATCCGTCTCTCCGTTTAATCCGTTGCGCCGTAAAAAAGACGTCTATTTCCGTTTTTTCTTCTTATTTTTTTCCTGTCTGAGCAGGGCCTGTGCCTGAGTTTGGACGTTTTCGGCGGCGGCTTTTTTGGACGCCTCGGCGGCGGCGGTAATGATCTTCTCGGCCTGCTCGGTCGGCACATCCAGTTCCTCAACCAGAGGAGCGGCGCCGACTTCTTCAAGATCCAGAACCGAGATAATACCCAGCGCCAGCAGCTTATCAATGAAACTGTCGTCGATGCCTTCCACGTCTTTCAGCGCCTCGGTCATCCGATCGACTTCTTTGTTGTATTCATCCGGCGTCAGGATGTCAATGTCCCAGCCGGTCAGCCGGGCGGCCAAACGTACATTTTGTCCGTGCTTGCCGATCGCCAGGGACAATTGGTCTTCGGTAACGACCACTGTCGCCCGTCCCAGCTCAAAACAAATCGCGATCTCGCTGACTTTGGCCGGGGCCAGCGCGTTGGCGATCAGATTTTGGGATGAATCGCTCCATTTGACAATATCAATTTTTTCGCCGCCGAGTTCATCCACAATGTTGCGAATGCGACTGCCCCGCACCCCGACGCACGCGCCGACCGGGTCCACCTTGTCGTCGAGGGTGTCCACGGCGATTTTCGTTCGATACCCCGCTTCACGCGCCAGCGACTTAATCTCAATGATTCCCTCGGCCACTTCAGGCACTTCCAATTCAAAAAGCCGACGAATGAAGTCCGGATGTGTCCGTGACAGGATGATCTTAACCTGGTTGGACAAATCCCGCACGTCCAGAATCAGGCACCGAATTCGTTCATTGGGATGGTGTGTTTCACCGGTAATCTGCTCGGATTTTGGCAAAATCGCCTCGACCCGATTGGTCACGTTGATCACCAGTACCCCGCCTTCATAACGCGCGACGATACCGTTGACGATGTCGCCTTTGCGCTGGGCGTATTCCGCATAAATACTGTCACGTTCATCGGCCTTGATTTTTTGAATCATCACTTGTTTGGCGGTTTGAGCCGGAATTCGCCCCAATTGACGAATGTCGATTTGCACATCATCTTTGTAGGCGGTGATCTGTCCGGTACTGCGGTCAATGTACACCACGATATCGCCCTCGGCGCCGTGTTGCAGGCCGAAATGCTTCCGCGCCGCCGAGATCATCGCCGCCTCAAGATCCTGAAAAATGGACTCGCGGTCGATGTTTTTATCCCGTGCAATATTGTCAACGATTCGTATCAATTCCTGATTCATTTTGTCGTTTTCCTTCTCAGAAAATAAAAAAGTGGAAACCTTCAGGTTACCACTTTACACCCGTGCAGAATGCTGTCGAGCCTCGGTCAAGACGACCCGCGACCGATTCAGGTTGTCCTGTCAATCGGCCATCATGCCCTCCGCGAAAAAAAATCCTGCATTTCGCACAGTCCCTGAAGAGTTTCGCTTATCATCACAAAGTCGGCCAGGCGTTTGGCACGCTTGGGGCAAGCATACTGTAACGCTATGCCTATGCACGACTTATTGTTCCTGCACATATCATCTCAACACCTTTCGAACAGACTAATAGACCCACAATAACGCAATATTATAATCTAACCATCCTCTTTGTCAAGGCTTATAACCATACCGCAAAAAGAAAAATAATGAAATGGCCTCTCTTCAAATCGCAGCGTCCCGGCGTGCGCCAATTCCGCACCGAAGGATTGAATTCGGCATACACAAACGTTATAGTAGACAAAAACCATACAGGATAATCAAGATGAAACAGATAAAAAAAGAGACAACTTTACTTGCGGTTGCATTTCTGTGTATCTTAGCGGGGGCATTGTTAAACCCCTGGTTGCTCAAACCTTTGACGCGCCTGTCCGACGGTTACGTCTCGCCGCTGCGCGTGATCGTCCTGCTGTTGTTTGATGTATGTGCAATCGCGGCCGGATACTATTTGATCAAACACCGTAAAACAGAGATTGGATTGTCCAAAAAAACAATTTTTTGCTTGTTTGCGCTGCTGTTGGCATTGTTTTTTATGGAATCGGTGCTTCAGATGTTGACGCGGCTGTCCCCGGCCATCTCCCGACAGCTTTCCGGTACGGCCATTACGCTCCACATTTCGGATGATCATTTAGGCCAGCGTCCCAATCCCAATCATCCCGAACATGATGCCCGTGGATTTCGCAATCGGACTGCTTTGACGGAGGCGGATATTGTCGCTCTCGGAGACTCGCAGACCTATGGAATGGGGGTCAAACGACATCAGGCCTGGCCGCAGCAGCTTAATCGTATTTCAGGTCATACCGTGTATAGTATGTCTTTTGGTGGATACGGCTGCGTGGAAGGGTTGGCCCTGCTGGAGGAGGCCGCTCGATTAAATCCAAAGCTTGTCGTCTTTGCACTATTTACCGGAAACGATCTGGTGGATGCTTTTAACGCGGTGTACAATAAAAATCTGTTCCCGGAATTCAAGTCCGCCGATTCGGTTCAAGCGGCGATTGAGCAGATTGAAAAAACCTCTCCGCTTATGGAACAGGTCCGCCATATCACGTGGCGGATGTGGCAAAAAGAATGGGACGAATCTCCTGCACCGAATGAAAAAGCGGATGTGCCGGTGCACCGAAGAACGCTTTTTTCGACGATCAAAAAAGCCAAACTTTTGCAACTGTTTTTTGCCGCCGAGCGTTGTATTCAAAATATGGTTGTCCACACGCCTTATCGTCGCTGGCTCGCCATCAAAAACGGACACGTCAAACATCCTGAGATTTTCGAGGTTTTTGAAGCCCCTCCGTTTAGGACAATTTTTACGCCGGAGTATCGTTACATCGCGATGAATCTGGATGATCCGCGAATTGCTGAGGGGCTTTCGATTTCGCTCAAGGCCCTGCAGCGGATGCAGGCCGTTGCCGCTGCGAACGGCATTGATTTTCTGGTATTGCTGATTCCGACAAAAGAAATGGTATTCCACGGAGTACTTGACAATGACGGCATTGAGCCGTCTGAATCAATGCTATGGGTGCTGCAACAGGAAACCCGTTTACACGAGCAGGTGCGGACGTTTCTCAAGCAGCACGACATCGCATTTCTGGAGGCGATTGCGGCGTTAAGGCAGTCTTTAATGGATGGGAAACAACCCTATTTCATCGATGCAGACGGCCACTTAAACGCGGTTGGACACGATACGGTTGCCCGAAGCGTCAATGCGTATATCCAGTCGTCGGGACTGGGGATGACATCACGATGACACGGTCTAAGCATCAGTATTCGATATACACCGCACCGGCCGAGTCGGCGCCTGCCGTGTTCAGGCGAATTTCAGCCGTTTCCCGCTTATACAGCCAGCCGATGGTGGTTGCGGAGGGATCGGCCGCTATCGTATTGACGATAGCAACTCCATTTTGCCCGTTGAACGGATTCTTCGGAAACCGATCCAGATAAGGGCCGTAGGGATGGCTTTCGGAAGGGGTTTTAGATGATGAGACGATGCCGTTGACGTTTGAGGGGTAGGTAAATTGCGAAATCAGTGTGGACGCCGGCACGGGATTCAGCATGCTGCCGACCACAACATAGCCGGGGACAATCCCGTTATGTTGAAGTTTGTACAGTTCAATCTGCGTTCGTATGACCCGCAGGTTCTCTTTGGCGGCCGATTCCCGTGCCTGCTGCTGATGGTTCTGAAAATGCGGCAGGACGATCGCCGCCAGGATTCCAAGAATGGAAACCACAATTAACAACTCAACCAACGTAAAACCGCGTTTTTTCACTGCTCAGACCTTGATCGCCTCGTTGAACCGGCGGCAAACAGCCGTACCGTCTGGTTTTTTTCGGTTTTTTTCCGGAACGACTTAACCCGGACTCAACCAGTCCGTGGAAAATTTCGAGGTCGGTGCAAACCTCAAAGAAATGACCAAAAAAGGCCTTGTACGGCGATTATTTGGCGAATTGGTATTTCCCGCTAATTTGCGGGCGAAAAAAGGTTGAAAATAGATAACTTTGGGTTATACTATCGCGTTTGTTAATGTGTGAAAGAATCAGGTCAGGGGGCATGTGGCCCCACCCAAGAATAATGATGAAAGGATGACAGAAAGCAATGATTACCAAAGAGAAAAAGACAAAAGTGATCGAGGAATACAAAACCGCCCCCGGCGACACCGGCTCGCCGGAGGTGCAGGTGGCTATCCTCAGCAAGCGGATCAACGAGCTGACCGAACATCTAAAAACCCATCCCAAAGATCACTCGTCCCGGCGGGGACTGCTCAAAATGATCGGCAATCGGTCTGCGTTACTCAAGTACGTCAAGGCCAAAGACGTCAATCGCTATCGCAGCATTATTTCCCGTCTGGGATTGCGCAAGTAGTACACCCATCCGCAGGGCGCCTTATGCCGCTCCAGAGAGTAAGGAGCGGCGCGGTGATAGTTTTTTCTTAAAAAAAGAGGTTATCGATGCAGATAGAGCAAAGAAGATTCACGACTTTACTGTATTGATGTGTGTTGACTCAATGACAATGATTTAATTCAGGAAGCAAAATCTTATGTTTACGATACATCGTGTAGAAAAAGAAATTGGCGGCAAGATGCTCAGCCTTGAAACCGGTCGAATTGCCCGTCAGGCGCACGGCGCCGTGGTGGCTCAAATGGGACAGACCATGGTGATGGCCGCGGCGGTCACCGCTCCGCCCAGAAGCGAGGAGATTGACTATTTCCCCCTGAGCGTGGATTATCGCGAAAAATACAGCGCCGCCGGCAAGTTCCCCGGCGGTTTTCTCAAACGGGAAGGACGTCCCTCCACCAAAGAAACGCTGACCAGCCGCTTGATTGACCGTCCGATTCGTCCGCTGTTTCCCGACGGGTATTTTCAGGAAGTGCAGATTACGGTCAATGTCATCAGCGCCGACCAGGACAACGATCCGGATGTATTGGGGATGATCGCCGCCAGCGCCGCGCTGAGCATCAGCAAAATCCCGTTCCTCGGCCCGCTGGGCGCCTGCCGCGTCAGCCGCGTCGAGGGTCGGTTTGTCGTGTTTCCCACCTATCAAGAACGCCACCGAGGCGATTTTAATCTCGTGTTGGGCGGCAAACGCGAAGCGATCAATATGATTGAAGTGGACGCCAAAGAGGTGCCGGAAGATATCGTTGCCCAAGCCGTCCAGGTCGGCCATGAAAACGTCCAGCAGGTCTGCGGTCTAATCGACGAACTGACGGACAAATGCCGGCCGGAAAAAGAAGCGCCCCTTTTCGAACTGGACGAGACCTTGTGCAAGCGAATCGAAGAGGAAACCTTCGATGCGTTTTATCAGGCCTATCAGATTCACCAGAAAGCCGACCGGACCGCCGCGATCAGCGACATTACCGAAAAGGCTGTTCAATCCTATGTGGCCTGTGAGCCGCCGGTTTGTACGGCCACCCAACTGAAACGGATGCTGGATAACGTCCAGTGGAAGGCGGTGCGCAAACTGCTGCTCGAAGGCAAACGTCCGGACGGTCGCGCCTACGATCAACTCCGTCCGATTTACTGCGAGGTGGGGCTGCTGCCGCGCTCGCATGGCTCGGCGCTGTTTACCCGCGGTGAAACGCAGGCGATGGTCTCGTGTACGCTGGGCACCGGGCGCGATGAGCAAATCATCGACGGCCTGACCGAAGAATTCGGACAGAGCTTTATGCTGCATTACACCTTCCCGCCGTTTTCGGTCGGTGAAGTCCGTCCGTTCCGCGGCCCTGGTCGGCGCGAGATCGGACACGGGGCGCTGGCGGAAAAAGCCCTCGAACAGGTGCGACCGGCCGAAGAAGATTTTCCTTATACCATCAAGATTGCCTCGGACATCACCGAGTCCAACGGCTCCAGTTCGATGGCCTCGGTCTGCGGCGGCTGCCTGGCGCTGATGGATGCGGGCGTACCGATTGCCCGGCCCGTGGCGGGTATTTCCATTGGTTTGGTTGCCGACGGCGACCGCTACGAGCTGCTGACCGATATTCTCGGCGACGAAGACCATTTCGGCGATATGGATTTCAAAGTCGCCGGAACCGTCAAAGGCATTACGGCGATTCAACTGGACATCAAGGCCTCCGGCCTGCCTCATCACATTATGGAGGCCGCGCTGGATCGCGCCCGTCAGGCGCGGCTGAAAATTCTCGATATTATGCATCAGACGATTGACAAACCGCGTCCGGTGCTGAGCGAATATGCGCCGAAGATTGTTTCGATCAAGATTGATCCGGAGTATATCGGCAAGGTGATCGGCCCGTCGGGCAAGACGATTCGGGCCATTCAGGAACAGACCAGCTCGCTGATTGATATCGAAGAAGACGGCACGGTGACCATCAGTTGCGTCGGCGGCGACGGGCATCTGAAGGCCCGCGATCTCGTTGAGGCCATGACCACGCCGCCGAAGGTCGGACGCATTTATCGCAACGCCAAAGTGGTCTCCTCCAAAGAATTCGGCGTGTTTGTGGAAATATCGCCGGGCGTGGAAGGACTGTGCCATATCAGTGAACTCAGCGACGGCTATGTCAAAAACGCCGATGATATCTGCAAAGTAGGCGATTTGATTGATGTGAAATTGCTGTCGATTGACGAACAGGGGCGGTTCAAACTCAGCCGCAAAGCGGCGCTGGCTGAGATGAAGAAAACTGATAAGAAAAGTTAATAGCGCATCGCATGCGGCGGTCGGTATCCCTATACCGGCCGCGGCGGTTTACGGTCTATGTGGCGAAGTGGGTTGTCTCGCTGACCTCGAAATGGGCGATCAGGAACGCACTTGAGCAATAGTGCGGGACGAGAAAGGAAACTCGCTTCGATCATGGAGACTGCGAATGGCCAAAGGTACAGTGAAGTGGTTTGACCCGAAGAAAGGATTTGGTTTTGTTGTCAGCGAATCAGGTGAAGATGTGTTTGTGCATTACAGCAGTATCCATGCAGAGGGATTCCGCTGTCTGCGAAGCGGACAAAGGGTCGAGTACCATCCGATTCAAACACAAAAGGGATTAAAAGCCCGAACGGTTCGACTGTTGCAGGAAACAGACAGCAACAACACGATAACATTGGGTATTCAAAACCCCCCGCCTTACTGACGGATTTTGAATTGTTTTTTCAGCGCGATGTGAAATGAAAAAAGAGCCAACCATTGTTATTGCGGTCCCTCAAGAAGATCAGGCCGAACAGGTCAAATCGGTTTTTGCCGCACAAGGATTCAACACGCTTTATACGGATCACGGCGACGGAGTGATGAAGTATCTGGAGACGTCGCCGGTAGGGGCGGTGTTCTGTGCGTATTCCTTTGATCGGTACGGCGACGGGCTGGATGTGCTCATGCATGTGCGCCGGCAAAATCCGGCCGTGGCGGTGATTATGCTGGCCGAGGAGCCGGATCTGGCCGCGTGCAAGCAGTCGCTCAAACGGGGAGCGTATGATTTCTTCGTCGCGCCGCCGGACCGCAGCGAATTGGAGCGTCTGGCGCGCGAGCTTCGACCGACCGGCCCGCCGAAAGGAATTGAGGACTTTGTATTTCCCGGCGTCGTCAGCCGCAGCCCGGCCATGCAGGGGGTCTATCGCATCCTGCGCCGCGTCGCCCCGACCGATCTGACCGTGCTGATTGAGGGCGAATCGGGAACCGGCAAGGAACTGACCGCCCGGTCGCTGCACGCCAACTCCAAACGCGCCGACAAGCCGTTTTATCCGATCAACTGCGCCGGCCTGGCCGAAAGTCTGCTCGAAAGCGAATTGTTCGGACACGTCAAAGGCGCTTTTACCGGCGCCACGGCCGACCGCAAAGGGCTGTTTCAACTGGCCGATAAGGGCACGCTTTTTCTTGACGAAATCGGCGATATGCCCGCGCTGATGCAGGCCAAGCTGCTGCGGGTGCTCGAAGACGGGCTGGTCCTGCCGGTCGGCGGCTCGACGCCGATTAAGGTGGACGTGCGCGTCATCAGCGCGACCAACCACGATCTGGCCAAACAGGTCGAAGAAAAACAGTTTCGACAGGATTTATATTTTCGCATCAAAGGCGTCAGCGTCACGCTGCCCCCGCTTCGCAACCGTCCGCAGGATATTCCCGAACTGTTCGGCTATTTTCTCAAGCAGGCCTGCGAGGAGATCGGCACGAATATTCATCTGATTACCGAACCGGCGATGCGTGCGCTGATGAGTTATTCCTGGCCGGGCAACATCCGCCAATTGCGTCATGTCGTGCGAACGACGGTGGCTCTGTGCGACCGCGACACAATTGATCTGCGCGATTTGCCGCCGGAAATTGCCCGCGTCAAGCAGCTTGAGGCCCCGTTGTCCGGCGCGCACCTGATCGCCGCCGGCCAGGAGACCGCCGGGCTGCCCCTCGAAGAGGTCGAACGCGAACATATCCGTCGCACACTCGAACTGACCGGGCAGAACCGCGCCGAAGCGGCCAAACTGCTCAAAATCGGCGAACGCACCCTCTACCGTAAAATCAAAGAATACAATTTGTAAAGAAGGTAAAAAGGCAAAAGTCAGAATAGCCTTCGGCCTGTTCCGGACAGCATCTTCAAGCGAAGATTGTGGGCGCCAAAACACCCTGTCATTTCGGTTGCCCATCAACATCGGTCGCCTCGGAAAAAGGTTCAAATCAGCTTACTCGTCAACGCCGGGTGAATGTACAGATCGAACAAAAATTAGAGGATTTTGTTTGTCGCATTTACCGAAAAAATCTAAAATCTTACCATTTTTTGATTGACATTTATCGGACCACGCGGTAGAGTATAAGATGCATCGTTGGACTTCAAGCAACCTGGCAAAATAAGGATTCAGACATTAATGCGTCGGCAATGCGAAATTAATGGGGGGATTAGTTAGGTTAATCGGACGGGAGGTCAGGGGTGAGCAAGTGTTTACTCCGATCTGTTGCACTATATTATAGTGGGGCGGTTGTTTATACTCCGCCGACAATGGAATTGTCTGACGTCGCAAGGACAGGACGGGGGTTCACAGCCACTCGCCTGGATTCAGTATTCTTTTCGCTTATACAGTCCCTTGATATCCCCTTTACAGTCGCCTGGCCGACCGGCATTCTTCCGGAGACACCTGCCGGCGTTATCATGGCCACTGCCTCAACAAAAATACCGCTTTTTCAGCATCTCCAGTCAGTGATACCGGTTCTGTTGGACTCTTATCGTGTTGAAGTCTTAGGGCAGAAGACTGTCATACAATCTGTCAAGAGCGAGATCAGGCGTACTGGTCTTGGGTCGTGTTTCGATACGTTTATTTATTTTTAAGGAGAACTGAAATGAAAAGACGATTGTTAGTGCTGATGTGTTTGTGTCTGGTGTCACCGCTGCTGGCTGAAAATTTGCTGGTCAATCCCGGATTTGAGACGGGAACAACAGAGGGTTGGGGGCCGCGTTTCGGGATCGGGTCTATTGAAATCATAACCAGCAATCCGTCGCCTCGGAGCGGTAATTACTGCGTACGCAACTACAACAGACAGGAGACCTGGCATGGCATCTGGCATTCGGAAAACCTGGTGGGCAAATTGACTCCGGGCGTGAGCTATCCGGCGTCTGTCTGGGTCAGAACCAGCACCAACGAAAAAGTAACGGTTGCGTTGACGATGCAGGAAGACGGTGATTTCGATACAAGGTATCGTCAGGTTGGCACTGCTCAGGCAGACAATGCTCAATGGTATTTAATCGAAGGCACCTATGTCCCTAACGCGGATCCCACGACGATAAGATTTTACGTTGAAGCGCCGGGGTCGGCGACATGCGACATTTTTCTCGACGATGCCTCTTTGGGTCAGGACGATGAAGTGCTCGGCCTGCCCTATGGTCCTCAGGTAAGTCCTGAGAATGTTGACCAGACGGTTGGAACTCCTGTTGAGGTCAGTCCCGGAGTCTATTCAATCGATGATATTGTGCTGAGCTTCAAAGCAGGTCGCGATCTCGATGAGGTGTATGAGGTAAATCCCGGAATTGACCACCACAATGTCTATCTCCAGTACGGTCTTCCGAACGATGCGAATTTGATTTTGGTTGATTATGACCTTCCTCAGATCTCCCTGGAAGACCCCGTTCAGTCGTTTGCGCTGGCCGATGTTGAACCTCCAATCCAACTCCAGCAGGGTACGACGTATCAGTGGCAGGTCGAAATGGTCATGAAGGATCCGAATGGCCTTCCTTACCCCGCCAACAGTCCCGAAAACATTTGGGGGTCTGTCTGGTCGTTTACAACCGCAAACGCGGTTCCCGCGATTACGGCCATTTCGGATCATATGCTGCTGGTTGACGGGAATACATCATTTACCATCACAACCACGAATGTTGCAAACAACTACCGCTGGTTTAAGGTGGTCGGCAATCAGGATACACCTGAAAACGGCGAGACAGACGACATCATGCTGACGGATAACGGCATCTATTCCGGAACGACGACAAAAACGCTGGTCATCACCGGCGCTGCGGCGGATGGCTCTGATGATGCCCGGGTTTATGCGAAGGCCTACAATGGTGTTCCGGGTGCGGCCGAAACGCAGGAGTCGCCGCCTTCAGCGGCACGCTGGTTCTGGGCCCCGCGTTTAATGAACCTCTATGCCTTTGAGACGGTTTATGAGGTTGACGGCGTCAACGTGACTCCGGATACGATCAGCGGCTATGATATGAGCCTGCTGAGCAATGATACCGGCGACGATGTGCCGACCCTGGTTGCGGATATCCCGCCGGCGCCGGGCATTGCAGGCAATACGTCTTCATTGAAGTTCGATAATCCGCGCAGCACTCCGGCGGACCCGAACACGAACGATGCTCAGTATGCCGCCGTGTCGCAGGGATGGGCCGGGGCGTATAAGGACATTACCATTTCCGCATGGGTGTACAACAGCGGCGGCTCCAACTGGAACAGAATCCTTGACTACGGTAACGACACGAACAACTATATGATGCTCTGTGTCAACCCCGGCAGTGTCAATAACGCCGTGCGGTTTGCGGTCAAGGTCGGCGGGAATGAGCAAGTCGTTACAACGGCTGCCGAAGCGCTTCCAGTGGATCAGTGGACCTATGTCGCCGCCACCCTGACCGGCAGCACGGCTCGTATCTATATCAACGGTGAGTTGTCGGCCACGAGCACGTCGATGACCAACGATCCCGTTGCCTATGGCCCGACGATGAACAATTGGCTCGGGCGCAGCCAATGGGGCGACGGCGACGGATACTTCAACGGAAAGATCGACCAACTGAAGATTTACAACTACGCGCTGTCGACCGTTGAGATCGGACAGGATTACCTTGCAGACTCACTGAATGAATGGGTCTGTAACTGGCAGACCTATGATATGGGCGCCTATGACGTCAACGGTAACTGCCTGATCGACTTGGAAGACTTTGCAGCTTTCGCGGCAAGATGGCTGGAAGATGACCGTATCTACCCGGCTCATTAAATTCCCTTAGCGTAGGCGACCTAAGTAAAAATGGATTCCGGGCGCTCTGCGGCCGCCCGGAATCCTTTAATTTACGCGCGGCAAAAGGCAAAAGTCAGGAGGCCGCCTTCGGCGGCGGCTTTTCATTGAACCGGCGACAGCCGTCCTTACTTATCCCTTTTGCCTTTTTACTTTTCCCTTTGTTTACAGGTCGCGATCCACGGCCTGGGCGACCGGCCTTAGACGGCCCATCAAGTCGCTGAAGGATTGCGGCGTGATGGACTGGGCGCCGTCAGAAGCGGCGCGTTCCGGATTGGGGTGGCATTCAAGGATGACCCCGTCGGCCCCGGCGGCCACCGCCGCCAGCGACATCGCCGGAACCATCTGGGCACGGCCGGTGCCGTGCGACGGATCAATCACGATGGGCAGGTGCGTCCGTTCACGCAGGGCGGGAATGACCGCCAGCGGAAGCGTGTTGCGGACATACGTTTCAAAGGTGCGGATACCGCGCTCGCACAAGATCACATTCGGATTGCCGGCGTTGATGATGTATTCAGCCGCCAGCAGAAACTCATCCAGCGACGCGCTCATCCCGCGCTTGAGCAGAACGGGTGTGGTGACCTTGCCGACCGCTTCGAGCAGCGGATAATGCTGCATATTCCGCGCCCCGATCTGCAGCACGTCGGCATAGTCGGCGCACAGCTTGACCTGCTCGGTGCCGATGACCTCGGTGACAATGGCCAGGCCGGTCTGCTCGCGCGCCTCGGCCAGCAGTTCCAATCCCTCGCGTCCCATGCCCTGAAAGGCATAGGGACTGGTGCGCGGCTTAAAGGCTCCGCCCCGCAGGCCGATGCCGCCGGCGGCCTTGACGGCCAGCGCGGTTTCCAATAACTGCTCTCGGCTTTCGACCGCACACGGCCCGGCGATCACGCCAACTTTCACATCGCCTATGCGAAATCCTTCGGGACCAATCGCGATCGTCGTCTTTTCGCGTTTGACCTCCAGCGACGCCATCTTGTACGGCGCCAGAATCGGCACGATTTTCTCGACCATCGGGGCGTTTTCAATCGCGTCCTTCTCGACCATCCGCTTGTCGCCCAGACATGCAATCACGGTGCGGTCCGTGCCGTAAATCACATGGTCTTTCAGCCCGAATTCATGCACCAGATCCACCACGTGCTGAATCTGTTCCGGCGCGGCGCCGGGTCTCATCACAACAATCATTGTTCACCTCGCTGAGGTTGACAGAAATTCGAATTTACAGAGAACACAAATTAAGATACTAAGCTTTTCAGGTCATCTATAAAAGAGCTCATCGGACGAACATATTCTTTCATGCCGGGATGATTGCCGGCCTTTTTGAGTTTGGGGCTGTCATCCGGAAGGTAGAGTACGGCCCGATGACTTCCAATTTCGGTGAGTTTTTCATCGGATAAGTCTTTGTCATAGGTCAATACATGCCACAAGGCTTGAATTTTGTGACGATTCAGAAGATTAAGATCAGTTGTGTAGGCCTGCTTCCATCGCTCCCGTAATGTTCGTTTGCATGAAATACCGATATACCAGCCTTCTTTCGTCCGCACCCAACGATCGATTTCAAGTCCGGTGGTAAAGTGTTCAGGTGCCTGAGATGCCTTAATGCCAAAATGCCTAAAGATTAAACTGGTGGCGCCTTCAACGCCCCGACCGGCGCGCCCTTTTCTTTTTTGGCCTACTCGTCTTTCAAACTCTTGACAGAAAGCCGTAAGTACACTGTCTAAATCAGCGCCGGACATCTCATTTTCTATATTTTTTCGCAGTTCGCTGAATGAAGCCACCAATTGTTTTCGTTCGCATTCCAAACTTCCGCGCAGCCCTTTGTCATCCAGAATATTGATAATATTTGCCAATCCTTTGGCTCCTTCTTTTTTCAAAAAGGTGTTGGCGTAGGTCTCAACAAATTCAGAATCATTTGAGGGAATGTTGCCAAGACAGGAATTGATCGGAACAAGTACTTTTTCGCAGGTTAGACATAATATCTTGAAATCAGTAAGTGTAATCAGATCATCCTGAAGATCCATATATAACTTTTCTAAAGAATGATATATAGAAGTACCCGGTTTTCTGCCCTCTAACAGTATATTCTTCAGCTTTTGGTTTAGAAATTCCATCACAATATGTTCATCATCATTGCTTTGGTCAATCGCCGTTTTGATAGCGCTTGCCAAAGCATTCATTCGACGACTGTCGCCGCCGATACCTCCATATTGATCGCTGTTAATTAACATTCGCGCAAACCAATAGACTTTTTCCCAAGGACTTGAAATTCCGTAGTTGGTCTCCATCTGCTTTTTTCCTTTTACGCCTTAATAAAATGCAGAATATACTCAAAAGTCGTTCCCATTGTAATGTAATTTGACGGCCAACCGAATATGCCGACTTTATTTACGATGTTTGTCCTGTCCCAAATGATGGTATTGCGAAACTCATACCCGATTTCTGTGAGCGATTTGATGATTTCCAAATGGATCGGTATTCGTTTGTTTTCCCACCACATATCGGCAACATTGATAATACAATGGCCTTCCGGCTTGAGCAACGGCAGCAAATCTTTGAAAATTGTTGTAAATTCCGAAACAAACTCATCAAGCGACAGTATTCCCAAGTCATTCGGATTTTGACTGTATTGTTCGATTTGATTGTATTGTCCATTCTGACGGTCTTGTCCTCTTCGGCTTTTGTTTTTCCGTTTTCGATTTAGAAGATTGGCGTAGGGAGGAGAAGTCAAAATGAGCTTGATCGTTTCATTTTCCAGGTATTGATTGATATAGCGTGCGTCATCACATAATGCAATCTGTTGATTTGAATTAAAAACGTTGTTCTGACTGAGCCGTTTTTTGGACAGTTCGATATAATTTTCGTTGAGATCAAATCCCACCGCATTTCGATTGCAGTCTTGTGCTGCGACCAAAGTCGTGCCGCTGCCGACAAAAGGGTCCACCACCAATTCACCGGCATGTGTAAATAATTCGATACACCGTTTTGCAAGTGCAATAGGATAAGTTGCAGGATGTTTTTTCTTGTCTCTTATATCTCTGCCTTCATAAAAAAACTGCCACACACCAATTTGGTTTTTTATCCACTCTTTTGCGGTCAGGCAATTCAATTTTTTTTCCGGGCACTCGCATTGTCTTGAATGTGAAATAGACAATGATGACCGCGATGGATTTGATTTTAGTTTTGCAAGTCCCATTAAAGATTTCTCCTGTACTTTTTTGGATTGATTATGTTTGACTTTTGGTTACATTATCATTGTTTTGAAGTTGATTTCCACTATTTTATTTCTTTTTTGGATATTTGCTGGAGTCAGGTATCTCGAAATTTTATCTTGATATTTAATGGAGGCGCATTGTGAAAATAGTCGTCTTGGCGGACATTCACGGAAAGTTCCGAGCCGTAGAGCAGCTTGACGAGCCGCTTTCACAGGCGGATGTCGTGCTGGTGGCCGGGGACATCACCAACTTCGGCGACGCCGAACAGGCCGCCGGCGTCATTGACCGTATTCGCCGCCGTGCCGCACGGGTGTTGGCGGTGGCGGGCAATTGCGACCCGCCGGCGGTGGAGGCGTGGCTGACCCAAACGGGCATCAATCTGCACGGGCAGGCCGTCAACGTCGATTCATGGTGGTTCGTCGGCGCCGCCGGCGCGCTGTCCAATTATGGCGCATTGCCGAACGAAACGGGCGAACTGCTGTTTACCGAGGCGCTGGATCGCGCCTCGATGCAATGCGAATCGACGGATCGGCTCGTCCTTGTCACACATCAGCCGGCCTGGAATACGGCCCTGGATGCGGTCGCTCCGGGGCGCTGCGCCGGCAATCGGGCCATTCGAGCGTT
>DSDR01000145.1 GCA_011048645.1 Phycisphaerales bacterium | reverse complement strand
ACCGCCAAAACCATACCCTCTTTAAGCACTATGTCGTTTTTCTGCAACTCTCGACTGACAAAATTCGGCACTTTCGGCTCTTCGTGCATCTCCGTGCCAATCCCGTGGCCGACATATTCTTTCACCACCGAAAAGCCTGCGTTCCGGCAGCATGCTTCCATTTGGGCGGCAACGACGCTCCACTTGACGCCCGGCGCCATCATCTCCACTGCGATCTCAAGCATCCGCTGCGTCACATCCAGCAATCGCTGCCGCTGGGGGGCAATCCGGCCAATGCCGACC
Organism: Phycisphaerales bacterium; assembly: GCA_011048645.1. GTDB lineage: Bacteria > Planctomycetota > Phycisphaerae > Sedimentisphaerales > Anaerohalosphaeraceae > T3Sed10-213. The sequence continues at coordinate 21,324 of DSDR01000145.1, read as the reverse complement.
GTAAAGGCTGAATCACCGCAATACCCGTCCAGCTTGACGCCGAAATCCACACTCAAAATATCCCCTTCACGAAGAATCACACTCTCCGACGGTATCCCGTGCACCAACTGCTCGTTGACCGACGCACAAATCACGCCCGGAAACGGATATTTTTTATACGGACACGGCACCCCCTTAAACAAGGGGATGGCCCCGGCTTCCTGCGTCATTTGAGCGGCCATCGCGTCCAATTGACCGGTACTGACGCCGGGCTTGGCATTGTCTTTTAATTTCGAAAGAACCCTCGCAACCACCAAACCGGCCTTGCGAAGCTGTTCCAACTCTCGATTGCTTCGTAGCGTTATCGCCATCAATTGCCGAACCTATCGGACAAGCGATTCCAGACCCTTGAAGACATCCGCCGTTACCTTATCAATATCCTGATCGGCGTTGATCGTCAGAATCGGAAACTTATCCTCGTAATATCCCACCACCGCAGCGGTCTGCTCGTGGTAGGTCTTGAGTCGATTTTTCACCACATCCGGCGTATCGTCTTTGCGCTGCACCAGCGGGCCGCAGCCCTTGTCGCATTGGCCGTCAATTTTGGGCTTGAGATTCTCAACGTGATAAACCCCACCGCACACTGGACAGCTCCGCCGGCCGGTCATCCGCGACAAGATCGCCGAATCGGGCACTTGAAGCTCAACAATCGCGTCGATTTTCTCGCCGGCGTTGGACAGCGCCTGATCCAGTCCCTCGGCCTGTACCACGGTACGCGGAAACCCATCCAGCACGTACCCGGTCGAGGCCTTCTTGATCGCCCCGATCATCATATCAATGATCAGGTCGTCCGGAACCAGCGCGCCGCTGTCCATATAGCTTTGAGCCTTGCTGCCCAGCTCCGTTCCCGCGGCCCGTTCGGCGCGGAGAATATCGCCGCTGGACAGATGCGCAATGCCATACTTCTCAACAACGCGTTTGCATTGCGTGCCTTTACCGGCGCCGGGAGGACCTAACAGTATCAATCTCATTATCTGAACGCTCCTTTGATCCGTCCGGATTCACTAAAACCTTCGTAATTTCGCATAATCAAATTGGACTCGATCCGCTGAACCAGGTCCAGGGACACGCTGACCACAATCAGCAATCCCGTCCCGCCCAAAAACGACGCGGCCATAAAACTGACGCCCGCCAGTTGCGTTACCAGGCTGGGCACCACCGCAATAAAGGCCAAAAACGCCGCCCCGAAGAAGGTAATCCGCACCATCACTGTTTCGAGGTATTCGGCGGTGCGGTGACCCGGCCGCAAACCGGGAATAAAGCTGCCTCGGTCGCGCAGATTCTTGGCCATATCTTTCGGCTGAAACTGAACCGTCGTCCAGAAATAAGCAAACAGGAAAATCAATACAATATACACTACATTGTACGTAAAGGCCATCGGTCCGAACGCCTCAATGACCTGCTGAAGCAGATTGGACTCCGGCCAGAAACGCCTGAACTGCTCCAGGATAATCGGCGGAAACATCATCAGACTCGAAGCGAAGATAATCGGCATCACACCGCCGTGATTGACCCGCAGCGGAAGATAGTGCCGCGCGCCGCCGACCATCCGATGGCCTCGCATCTGCTTGGCCTGCTGAATCGGAATCCGCCGCTGGCCTTGGGTAATCAGGATCGCTCCGGCCACCACAAAGATAAACGCCAACACCAGAAACACCAGCGTGCCCGGTCCGTATTTGCCTTCGGCCACGCCGACGCGGAATTCGGTATTGCGAACCACATCCAGTATCACTCCGGGCATCCGTGAAAGAATCCCGGCCATAATAATCAGACTGATGCCGTTGCCGATGCCGTACTCGTCGATCTGCTCGCCCAGCCACATCAGAAAAACCGTCCCGGCGGTCATCCCAAGCACACCCATCACGGTCGCATAGGTGTGCATCCCCGGATAGACAAACTCGCTGCCGGCAAACATCCGCATAAACATCAGCGACTGGATGATACATAACGGAACCGTCAGATACCGGGTATATTCCTGTATCTTCTTATGGCCCGACATACCTTCCTGTCGAAGCTTCTTGAGCTGCGGGAGCACTTCACCCAGCAGCATCAGGATAATCGAGGCCGAAATATACGGCATAATCCCCAGTGCAAACAAACTGCTCTGGCTCAGTGTGCCGCCGGTAAACATCTGAAGATAATCGGCCGCACGGCTCAGCGGCGAATCCGTATCGCGCTGCTGGGCCACCTCGGTCATCCGCTCCGCGTCGAAGCCCGGCACGGGAATATGAAACCCGATGCGGTAGATGCACAGCAGGGCGACCGTAAACAGAATCTTATTCCGCAAGTCCGGAATCTTAAATATATTGACAAATGTTCCAAGCATAGTTGACCCTTCCGGCTTCCGTTATCAGGCAACGACTTTGACCGACCCGCCGCATCCGGCAATTTTCTGCTCGGCGCTTTTGCTGAACTTGTGCGCCGAGACCGTCAGCTTTTTGGTCAGCTCCCCGTCGCCGAGGATTTTGACCTTGCTGCGGCGACTGCCGACCAGACCGACGCCGATCAAGTCGTCAATCCCGACCGTCTGGCCGTCGTTGAAGACACGTTCCAATTGCGCGACGTTGACAATCTCATATTTGGTCGCAAAGTTGGCGTTGTTAAAGCCGCGTTTGGGCAGACGGCGAAACAGCGGCATCTGGCCGCCTTCATCCAGCAGACGCAGACTGTTGCCCGAACGGCTGCCGGCGCCCTTATGGCCCCGTCCGCAGGTTTTGCCGTGTCCGCTGCCTTTGCCGCGTCCGATTCGTTTGCGCTTGGAATACGCGCCGACGATTGCAGTTATTTCATTGCTCAGCATGACGTTATCACCACCTTTTTTCAACTTCGATCTCAACTCCGCGCTGAGATTCGACGGTTTCTTTATCGCGCAGTTGAAGCAATCCATTCATGACCGCCTTAACGACATTCTTGGCCGACCGACTGCCGTTGATCTTGGTCAGCACATTGCGGAAACCGGCATATTCCAGAACCGCCCGCGCGCTGGAGCCGGCGATCACACCCGTACCGGGACTGGCCGGAAGCAATGTAATCCGGGTCGCCCGGCATTTGCCGATCACCGGGTGCGGCAGCGTATCGTCCACCACCGGTACGCGGTGCAGATTCTTCTTGGCGTCCTTGATCGCTTTTTCGACCGCCGGCGGCACTTCATTGGCCTTGCCGTAGCCGTAGCCAATCGTACCGTTGCGGTCGCCGACCACCACCAGAGCGGAAAAACTGAACCGCCGTCCGCCCTTGACCACTTTGGCGTTGCGGAAGACCTTGACCACCGTATCTTCCAGCGGCTGCTCGCTCTGCATTTCTGCTGTTCTGATTGCTTCCTCGGCCAACTTATATCTCCAACACTAAAATCCGATTTTCAGTCTCTGTCAACTTACGTTCCTAAAACGCCAACCCGGCCTTGCGGGCCGCGTCGGCCAGCGCCTTGACGCGGCCGTGAAATTTATAGCCGTTGCGGTCAAAACAGACCGCCTTGATACCGACTTCCATCGCCTGTTTGGCCAGCGCCTCGCCGACCCTCTCGGCGGCCTGTCGGTTGCCGCCGGACTTGACGGCGTCGCGCAGGGCCTTGGACATCGTGCTGCCGGCCGCCAGCGTCACACCGGCCTGGTCGTCAATGATCTGGGCATAAATATGCCGCGCCGAACGGAACACCACCAGCCGGGGACGTTCCGGCGTTCCGAAAACCCGCTTGCGAGAACGCCAATTACGGCGATTTTTGGCTTTTTGTATTCTTTCTTTCTGCATAATTCCGTCCGCGGCAAAGCCGCCTCCACATGTTTGCCTGTTACCGTTTTACATTTACCTGAATCAGCCGCCCGATCCGAGCGCCTTGCCTTCCTTGCGGATGATGTGCTCATCGGCGTAGCGAATCCCCTTGCCCTGATACGGCTCCGGCGGTCGGGCGCGACGAACGTTGGCCGCAAACTGTCCCAGCGCGTGTTTGTCCGGACCGCTGAGCGTAAAGATTGCCGGCACGTCGTTGCCCTTGGTCGCCGCCACTTTAATGTCGACCTTGATATCCTTGGGTATCGCCATCTCGACCGGATGGCAATAGCCCACCTGAAGGACGAGCTTGCCGCCCTGTTCTTTCACGTTAAAGCCGGTCCCGAACACTTTCATCTCGCGGGAAAAGCCCTGACTGACGCCGGTAATCATATTGTTCACCAACGCCCGCATCGTGCCGTGCAGCGCCTTATGAACGCGGTCGTCGCCGGCCGGGTTGCTGACCACCACAGCGCCGTCATCGACGTTCACCGCAATATCGGGATGACAGGTCATCTGGAGTGTGCCTTTCGGACCGCTGGCCTTGACGGTACGGCCCTGCACCTCAACTTTGACGCCGCCGGGTATAACGATTGGTTTTTTTCCTATACGACTCATTTAGCTCACCGTGCAAATCAGTTCACCGCCGACACTCTCGGCTCGGCATTTCTTATCGCTCATAATTCCTCGACTTGTGGATACAATACAGATTCCCAGCCCGCCCAGCATCTGCGGAAGCGAATCTTTGCCTCTATAAACCCGACATCCCGGCTTGCTGACCCGGTCAATCGAGTGAATCACCGACGCGCCGTCCGGCGTGTATTTCAGAGCGATCCGGAGGAGGCCCTGCTTGCCGTCGTCGATACGGTCGTAATCCCGGATATAGCCTTCATCTTTCAGCACCGCCGCGACGCCCTCGCACACTTTACTGGCAGCCACGTTGACCTGGGCTTTTTTGACGCGGGCGGCGTTGCGTATTCGCGTCAGCATATCCGCAATCGGATCATTAAAACTCATCCACTGTACTCCACTGTAACCTGTTGGGTTCTCGTTTTTCGTAACGTATGCACACTCGGCTTACCAGCTTGCTTTCTTCAGGCCGGGGATCAACCCTTCGTTGGCCATCTTGCGAAGGCAAATGCGGCATACCTTAAACTTACGATAAACCGCCCGTGCACGTCCGCAAATCTGGCAGCGCGTATAAGCCCGGCTGCGATATTTCGGTTTCTTTTCGGCTTTATTTTCAAGCGCCTTGGTGGACATATCATCAACTCCGATCTCGTATTAAATTTCGAATCCTAAGCCATCGCCTTAAACGGCATTCCGAACAGCCGCAGCATCTCACGCGCTTCGTCATCGTTTCGCGCCGAGGTCACAAAGGTGATATTCATCCCCTGCTGATACTCGATCTTGGATGAATCGATTTCCGGAAACACGCTCTGTTCATCCAGTCCCATCGAATAGTTGCCGTGACCGTCAAAGCCCTTCGGATTCAGCCCGCGAAAGTCCTTGACACGGGGAATCGTCAGGTTGATCAGACGATCCAGAAACTCATACATTCGATCTTTTCGCAACGTTACCTTCAGGCCCGTCTTGTCGCCCTGACGCACCTTAAAGTTCGACACGCTCTTTTTCGCCGCACAGACCATCGGCTTTTGACCCGTAATGACGGTCAGGTCTTTGGACGCCTGTTCCAGAAACTTCTTATCCTGGATGGCCTTGCCCAGCCCCATCGAAACCACAACCTTTTCCAGATGCGGAATCGCCATCGGCGTTGTGTACCCATACTTGTCACGCAGGGCCGGAGCAATCTTGCTTTTATACATATCTTTCAAACGAGCCATGGACTACCCTTTTATCTGCTCTTACCGAATTATTACCGTTTGGCCTTGACAACCACATCGATCTCCGATCCGTCAACGGCGATGCGCTTCTTGACCCCTTTGGCGTCCGTGACAAACCGGACCCGTGTGCCGCGCGAGGTCTTGGGGTTGATCGGCAGCACATTGCTGATATGAATCGGACGTTCCACACGAATTCGTCCGCCCTGCGGATTCCGCTGCGACGGACGCACGTGTTTGTGCACCAGATTCACCCCTTCGACCAGCACACGCCCCTTATCGGGCAATACCCGCATGACCTTGCCGGTTACCCCCTTGTCGTCGCCGCAAATCACCTCGACCAGATCGCCTTTTTTAATATGTCGTGCCATAATCATGCTCTCAATTGCATCTCACGCCTTACACCACTTCGCCGGCCAGTGAGATAATCTTCATAAAGTTCTTTTCCCGCAGTTCCCGCGCCACCGCGCCGAAGATGCGGGTCCCGATGGGATTATTCTCAGCATCGATAAACACTGCCGCGTTGCTGTCAAACCGCACATAACTGCCGTCAGGCCGGCGGATAGCGCTTTTCGTGCGGATAATCACGCACTTGTGCACTTTCTTTTTGTCCAACTGGCAGTTGGGCAGATGTTTCTTGATCGCCACACAGATCACATCACCAACCGTCGCCGTCGGACGGGTGTATTTGCCCTTGCCGGAACTGCACTTGCCCAGCACCTTAATACACTGAGCCAACTTGACGCCGCTGTTATCGGCAATTTCCAACATGCTTTCTTGCTGAATCAATGGTCTGCCCTTTACTCAATGACTGCCTTTTTCACAATATTCACAAGCCGCCAACTGATCATCTTGCTGACTGGACGGCATTCGGCAATATCCACAATATCGCCCACGCCCGCCTGATTCTTCGGGTCATGCACGCCCAGCTTCGTTCGCCGGCGGATATATTTTCCGTATTTCGGGTGCTTGACAAGATAATCAATCTGCACCGTAATACTCTTGTCGCCGCGCTTACTGGTCACCACGGCGCGTCGGGTTTTTTGCATTTTCTTGGTTTCGGTTTCCATGCCTTTACTGGCCCTTCAACTGGTCTTGTCTGATGATCGTTTTAATCCGGGCAATATCGCGACGAACATCGCGAATTGCGTGCCGATTTTCCAGATTTTCCGTTACGGCCTGGCAGCGCAGCTCAAACAGCCTCCGCTGTAATCCGTCCAGCTTCTCCAGCCGCTCATCCGGCCGCAAATCGCGTATTTGTGCAGCTTTCATACAGTCCTCGTTTATCCAATACTATGACGACGTGTTACAAAACGACAGCGCACGGGCATTTTGTGAGCCACACGCAGCAAAGCCGCTTTGGCGACTTCTTCATCCACGCCGCCGATTTCAAACATCACGGTGCCGGGCTTGACCACCGCAACCCAGCCTTCAATTTCCGCTTTGCCCTTACCCATTCGGGTTTCCAGCGGCTTGGCCGAGTAGGAGTGATCCGGAAAAATCCGAATATATACTTTGCCCTCACGCTTGAGATAGTGCGTTGCCGCAATACGCCCGGCTTCAATCTGACGGCCGGTAATCCAGTGCGGCTCAAGCGTCTGAAGGCCGTATTCGCCAAACGCCACATAATTGCGGCGACCGGCGTTGCCTTTCATCGTACCGCGCTGATGCTTGCGGTATTTAACTCGTTTCGGCATCAAGGCCATAACTTACTTCCTCGTCATATCCGGTTAACTGTTCTCGGTAGATTCCTGAACCTGGGTCGTTTCGGCTCCAGCGGCCTTGGGGCGGCGTTCCGACCGCGAACGCCCTGAACGGCTGCGGCGGGACTTGCCCTCGCCGCGCTCCGAGCGGCCGCGCCGTTCGCTGCGCTGCACCGGCACGATCTCTTCGCCGAATTTACCTTTATAAATCCATACTTTAATGCCGATCGTCCCGTAGGTCGTCCGCGCCGCGATGATCGCATAATCCACATTGGCCTCCAGCGTCTGCAGCGGAATACTGCCCAGCTTCTGGACTTCGCTGCGGGCGATTTCCGCCCCGCCCAATCGGCCGCTGACCATAATCTTGACCCCTTTGGCGCCGGCGTTCATCGCCTGCTCGCAAGCCATCTTGGTCACACGGCGGTACGACGCCCGCTTTTTCAGTTGAGCGGCGATGTTCTCGCCGACCAGCCGGGCGTCCAGCGACGGCTCTTTGATCTCAATCACATTGACGTTGATCTTTCGGTCGATCAGGTCTTCAAGTTCTTCGCGAAGTTTATCCACTTCCGCACCGCGCGGGCCGATCACCAGGCCCGGCCGCGCCGTATAAAGCGTCACCTTCACCTCGTTGCGTGTCCGAGCAATCTCAACCCGGGACACCGCCGCAAACGGAGGCTGCTGGTTGAATTTCTTGTTTACATACTGACGAATCTTATAGTCTTCCACCAAAAAATCGCCGTAGTTGGCCTTCGGCGCAAACCATGTGCTTTGCCAGCCCAGCGTAATTCCGGTTCTAAACCCGATTGGTGATGTCTTCTGACCCATACTGTACCCGTTTCCTGTTATACCTCGGCTACCGTTATATGAATATGACTGGCTTCCTTGCGAATCGGATGCGCCCGACCGCGGTCTTTGGCGCGCCACGCCTTGGTTCCCAGCCGACGACCGGCCTGATCCACACGCGCCTCGGCCACGAACAACACGTCTTTATCCGCCTCCTGCTCTTCGGCGTTGGCGATCGCGCTGCTGAGCACCTTTTTAATCGCCTCGGCGGCACGCTTGGGCGTAAACGTCAGCACATCCAGCGCATCCTGAACATCCCGACCGGAAATCATCGCCGTTACGAGCCGCGCCTTTCGCGCCGACATCGGAGCATACCGATAACTGGCGCGCCATTCCGAAATCTCCGTGGCCTCAACGCCCAGCGCCTCGGCCAGATGTTCGACGTCCCGACGTGTCGGAATGGGTTTATACAACCCACGACGCCAGTTCCGTATCGCTCCGGCCGCATCGTCGGCGCTCATGCCGCCGTGCGCCAGATGCCCGGCCAGCTCCCTGTCGCCGATGTTTCGCTGTTCACATATCTGATTTAACTTTTTTCCGCTCAACATAATGTCAACCTTATTCGTGTTTTTCGGCCTCTTGGCCTGCGTTCACACTCGGCCGCTTAACCTTTTTTGCCCCCCGAATGACCTCGGAAGTTCCGCGTCAGTGAAAATTCACCCAGCTTGTGCCCGACCATATCTTCTGTTACAAAAACCTTATGGAACATTTTGCCGTTGTGCACCATGAAGGTAAACCCGACAAATTCCGGGATAATCGTACAGGCCCGCGCCCAGGTCTTAATCGGTTCGCGAGAACCTGAATCAATCTGTTTCTGTACCTTCATGAACAGCTTTTCGTTGACAAAAGGTCCTTTTTTTTGCGAACGTCCCATTCACTGTCCTCAAAAAGATGTTTATCGCGGCTCAAGCCGCCTCCACACAGTTAACGCTTATCTTCTTTCGCACTTACAGTACCAGTTGCCGGCCGCGGTTGTTTTTCCGTCGGCGAATAATCCGGCGATTGCTGACCTTACGGCGATTTCGCGTCTTACCGCCTTTGGCCAGGACGCCAGTCGGCGAACAGGGGTGGCGACCGCCGTTGGCCCGGCCTTCGCCGCCGCCCATCGGGTGAGCGACGGGGTTCTGAGCCTTGCCGCGCACATGGCCCCGACGGCCCATATGGCGTTTGCGACCGGCCTTGCCGAGCTTGACGTTCTGATAATCCGAATTGCTGAGCTGACCGATCGTCGCGCGGCATTCCTTGCGCACCATACGCATTTCGCCGCTGGGCAGCACAATCGTCGCCCAGTCGCCTTCTTTGGCCATCAAGCGGGCGACGCCGCCGGCACTGCGAACCAGCTTGCCGCCCTGACCGGCAATCATCTCAATATTGTGAACCTCCACACCGACCGGAATCGCCGCCAGCGGCATCGCATTGCCCGTCCGCGGCTCAACGCTCGAACCGCTTTCAACCCGCTGGCCGACCTTAAGCCCTTCCGGCGCAAGAATATAACGCTTTTCGCCGTCGTCATACTGAACCAGCGAGATAAAACAATTGCGGTTCGGATCGTATTCAATGGTCAGCGCCTTGGCCGGTATCCCGTCCTTGTTCCGCTTAAAATCAATGACGCGATAAATCTTGCGGGCGCCGCCGCCGCGAAACCGACACGTCGTCCGGCCGTGATGGTTGCGTCCGCCGCTTTTCTTAATGCGGAAGCACAGCGTCTTTTCCGGCTTGTCCGTCGTCAGTACCGCCCTGTAATCAATGACCGAAGCGTTTCGTCGGCCGTTGCTGGTCGGTTTGTAAATTCGTATGGCCATCGTTTCGTTAAACCTTATATTTGCGCGTTATCAGAACAGATCAATGCGGTAATCCGGATGCAGTACGACAACCGCCTTTTTCCAGTCCGGCGTTCGGCCGAAGCTGCGGCCGCGCCGTCGCGGTTTGCCTTTGACGTTGGCCGTTCGCACATCCGTTACCTTTACGTTATACAGGCGCTCGATCGCATGGCGAATCTGCACCTTGTTGGCCTTTTTATTCACCTCGAAGGAATACGCATTCTTGACATTCGCAAAATGCATTCCCTGCTCGGTGATCAACGGTCTGATAATCACATTATATTCATTCACGCGTCTGCCCTGCCTTGCTTAATTCTCATCCCGGTTCAGCAGCGTCAAAAACGCCTCTTTGGTAAACAGCACCTTTTGCCTGTTGCAAATGACGCCCGCATTCAGATCGCCGACCACCATCACATCCACCTTCGGCAGATTTCGGGCGGACTTATACACATTGACATCCAACTGCGGCGTGGCAACCAGACAGCTCCGATCAATCTTCAGATTGCCCAGCACGCGGGCAAATTCCTTGGTCCGGGGCGATTCAAACGACAGCTCGTCAACAATCACCACCCGGCCGCTTTGCAGCTTGGCCAACAGCGCCGAATCCCGCGCCAGCCGACGCTGCTTTTTGGGCATATCTTTGCCGAAATCCCGGGCGCACTTGGCAAACGTTACGCCGCCGCCGACGCGAACCGGGGTACGAATCGTTCCGGCGCGGGCATTGCCGGTGCCCTTTTGCCGATACAGCTTACGAGTGGAACCGGCCACCTGCGAACGGCCTTTGGTCGCCGCCGTGCCGTGCCGCTTGTTGGCCTGATACATCACGATCGCCTGCTTAAGCAGCGGATACCGCACCGATCCTCCCAAAACAGCCTCATCGACCTGAAGGGACTCGACCGGGTTGCCTTCTCGATTATATACGGCTACTTCAATCATATTCGTGTCCAGCCTAAACTCTGTCGCCTGTCTTTCTTTATGCCTGCGGTCGGGTCTTGGAGCTGCGGATTTCCACATAACCGCCCACCGGGCCGGCCACCGCACCTTTGACCACAAGCAGATTGTTTTGTTCATCAATGCGGACCAGCTTATGATGCTTGGTCGTTACACGCTGACCACCCATACGACCGGCCATCCGTTTGCCTTTCTTGAGGTTCCCGCCGTGGCCGCAGTCGCTGCCGTGGCTGCCGATGGAGCCGCTGGCCCGGTGCTTGCGCTCCGTACCGTGCGAGGCGGGAAAGCCGCCGAAACCATGCCGCTTCATCACGCCGGCGTTGCCTTTGCCCTTGCTCGTGCCGACCACATCAACAAACTTAATCTCGGCAAACGAGGCCACGTCAACCCGGTCGCCGGCCGCACAATTCGGTTCTTGATCTTTGCCCAACCGCCATTCCCGTACAAAACGCTTCGGAACGGTATTGGCCTTTTGGGCGTGACCTTCGGCGGGCTTTTTCACCCGCGAGGCCTTGACATCCTCATATCCCAACTGAACCGCGGTGTAGCCGTCGGTCTGCGGCGTCTTGACCTGCAGCACCGTGCACGGACCGGCCTGAAGAACCGTTACAGGGATCATCCTGCCCTGCTCGTCATACACCTGCGTCATTCCGATTTTTTTTCCAAGCAACATCGCCATGGTCATCTTTCCTCTGATCGTCGGACTCGTCTATACGTCAGTCCCGTCACGCCTTGATCTTAACAAAAACACCCGCAGGAACAACAAGCCGATTCAGGGCTTCGACCGTACGGGCGTTGGCGTCATAAATATCAATCAGGCGTTTATGCGTGCGCATTTCAAACTGCTCCCGCGATTTCTTGTCAATATGCGGGCTGCGCAGCACGGTATAACGCTCGATTCGCGTCGGCAGCGGAACCGGGCCGCTCACCCGCGCGTTCGTCCGGCGCGCCTGTTCGACAATTTCCTTGGCGCTGCTGTCCAGCGCCCGATGGTCATACGCCTCCATCCGGATTCTGATTCGTTCGCTATCGGCCATTGTCTTTCCTTATTTCTCTACTGGCAGTGTCTATAATACAAGACCTGTTACAGATATCGCTTATAAAATTCAAAATGAAATCAGCGAAAAATTCTCCTGTTTTACCGCACAGTGAGATTTTCCGCTATTCTTTTAGGCAGGTAAGGCATCCAAATTCGCCTTCCTTAAAAACCACTTGAAAAGTCCTCTCGAACTTTCCCGGCCTGCTGGGTTAATTGTCCGGCAACCACAACCGATTGTATTGCCGTCATATCCAGGCCCTATATCTGCCGTCCTTGGGACGCAATTCTCAATGAAATGCACAGCCCAACTCGAAACGCACAAAAGTCCTTTTCGTGCTCGCTCCGGCTGAAAGCCCTTTTATTTAGCACAAACGCAAAAGACTGTCAATAGTTTAATAAAATTTTTTCTGAAATTTGTTCCGGAATTCTCTCATAGCACAACGGCTCCATCGTAAACGTCCCGCGTCCGGCGGTCGCCCCGCGAATCTGGCTGGAATAGCCGAACATCTCCGACAGCGGCACTTTGGCGTCAATAATCCGCATGGTCCCGTGCAGCCGCGTATCTGTAATCATGCCGCGTTTGGCGATCAGATTACCCTGAATGGTACCGAAATACTGCTCCGGCACAATCACCTGAACCCGCATCACCGGCTCCAGCAAGACCGGCCCGGCCTTGGGCAGCGCCTCACGAATGGCCAGCACCCCGGCCTGCTCGAACGCCAGTTCCGAGGAATCCACCTCATGATAGGACCCGTCCAGCAGCGTCACCTTGACTCCAACCACCGGATAGCCGCCCAATACGCCGCTGGCCAGCCCCTCCATCACCCCGTTTTCAACCGCCGGGATGTACTCCCGGGGCACGGTTCCGCCGACCACCGCATTGACAAACTCATTATGCCGAGCGTAGTGACCGTCCTCTTCGAACAGCGGCTCGACCCGGATGACCACATGCCCGAACTGCCCGCGTCCGCCGGTCTGTTTGACAAATCGACCGACCGCCTCAGTCTGACCGCTGATCGCCTCCTTATACGCCACCCGAGGGCGACCGACCCGCACATCGACGCCGATATCCCGCACCAGCTTATGTTCCAGCACCTCCAGATGCAGCTCACCCATCCCGCTGATGATCGTCTGGCCGGTTTCCTCGTCATATTTATAGGCAAACGTCGGATCCTCACGACGCAAGGTCCCCAGCGCCTCGCCCAGTTTGGCGCGATCGGCGGCCGACTTCGGCTCAATGGACATACTGATGACCGTCTCGGGAAACTGGATGCTCTCCAGCGCCACCGGATGATGCGTATCGCAAAGCGTATCGCCTGTCAGCGTATCCTTCAGACCGACCACCGCCACAATGTCGCCGGCATGGACCGCGTCCAGGAGCTGACGTGCATTGGCGTGCATATGGAACAGCCGGGTGATATTTTCCTTGCGGTCGCGCGTGCTGTTATAGACCCGCGTGCCCTTCTTGAGCGTGCCCTGATAAATCCGCAAAAAGTACAAATCCCCGTGCTTATCGCTGGTAATTTTGAATGCCAGCGCCGCAAACGGCTTTTTCGGATCGCACACCACCTCAATGGGTTTTTCCTTATCGCCGCCCTTCCACCCCGTGACCGGCGGCATATCCAGCGGCGACGGCAGATAATCCACCACCGCATCCATCAAACGGCGAACGCCGATATTTCGCAGCGCCGAACCGACCAACACCGGATGCAGCTTGCCGCCCACCGTTCCCTTGCGCAGCGCGCGGCGAATCATTTCCTCACTGATGGATCCATCATGGATATAGGCGTCCATCAGTTCCTCGTCAAACTCCGCAGCCGCCTCGATCATCGCGTGCCGCCAGTGTTCAACCTGATCGGCCATCTCCTCCGGCACGTCTTTTTCCCAAAAATCCCCCGCCGTGGAAGTTTCGTGGAAATACACCGCTTTGCGAGTTATCAAATCAACCATCCCCTCAAAGGTGGATTCGGCCCCCAGCGGGATCTGAATCGGCACGGGGTGAGCCAGCAGCTTGTCGCGAATATCATTGACCGCCATCTCGAAATCGGCCCCGATTTTGTCCATCTTATTGACAAAACACAGACAGGACAGCTTATACTTCTGTCCCTGACGCCAGACCGTTTCGCTTTGGGCCTGCACCCCTTCAGAGGCGTCAAACACCGCCACCGCACCATCCAGCACACGCAGCGACCGTTCCACCTCAGCGGTGAAATCCACGTGTCCCGGCGTGTCAATCAGATTGATGGTATGGTTCTTCCACGGGCACCTCGTTGCCGCTGAGGTAATGGTAATGCCCCGCTCCTGCTCTTCCTGCATAAAATCCATCACGGCCGTACCGTCGTGCACTTCGCCGATTTTATACGTTCTTCCGCTAAAATACAGGATGCGCTCAGAGACCGTCGTCTTGCCCGCATCAATATGCGCCATAATGCCGATGTTGCGTACAAATCTTAAATCTGTTTCCATAAATCTCTTTTTATATCAAAACGATATTATCTTTTTTATGCACTGGCATAAAAGGACTTGCCAAAAAAACACAACTCCTTACAAACAAAACACTTAAAATTAAATTCGCTCGGCTTAGCCGACCGGCAATAAAAAAACTGCCACGGTTTGTCTGTAACAAAAACCGTGGCAGTGTACAAACAGTGCTTACCAGGCAAAATGGGCGAACGCCTTGTTGGCCTCGGCCATACGATGCACGTTTTCGCGCGTCGTCATCGCGGCGCCTTCCTTGCGGTAGGCATCCATCAGTTCCGAGGCCAAGCGAAGCGACATCGGCTTGCCTTTTTTGCCGCGCGACGCGGCCAGAATCCAGCGAATCGCAAGCGACAATTGACGCTTCGGACCAACCTGCATCGGCACCTGATAGTTGGACCCGCCGACGCGCTTACTGCGAACCTCAAGCATCGGCTTGACATTGTTGACCGCCGTCTCAAACACCTCGATCGGCGACACATCGGAAATCTTTTTCTCGATTTCTTTCATCGCATCATAAAAAACATTCGACGCAACGCTCTTTTTGCCGCCCCACATCAGGCAATTAATAAACTTGGACGCCAGCTTACTTTGATAAACCGGATCCGGTTTTAATTGTTCATACGACGCTGTAAATTTCTTGGCCATGCCATTTTACCTTATACAAGTAACCTTAATCGCAGATACAAGACCCGCTGTTCTTTTATTCTGAAAACCAGTAACGACCAAAGGTTGTTTTAAGATATTTCCGATTTCAAATCTTGTCTATTTGCCCTGCTTGGCGCCATACTTGCTGCGTCCCTGCTTGCGCCCGTTCACCCCGCCGGTATCCAGCACGCCTCGAACAATATGGTACCGCACACCCGGCAGGTCTCGAACACGACCGCCCCGGATCAACACCGTGCTGTGTTCCTGCAGGTTGTGATCAATCCCCGGAATATAAGCCGTCACTTCCTTGCCGTTGGTCAGACGCACACGAGCGATCTTACGTAACGCGGAGTTGGGCTTCTTGGGCGTCTGCGTGCGCACAATCAGACACACACCACGCTTCTGCGGCGAGCCGGTGATATCCGAAACACGCTTTTTGCCTTTTCCCTTTCGGCCTTTGCTGACTAACTGATTTATAGTTGGCATATTCTCTCCAAAAACATCTTTATGTTCATTTGTTCTCAATCACCTTAAATATAAGCACGGGCTTTTATCCCTTATCCGCATTTCGACAAGACGCAAACTCATCCGGTTTAACCGTACGTCCACTACTCTTCCAGACCCAACGCCGCCTTGACGGCCTTCTCGGCTGCCGCCTCGGCCTCTTTGACCTCGCGCAGCTCTTCGAGCTGTTTCGGCAACGGCGGCTCGGCCAGATGCTTGACCCTCATCTCCAGATACGGCTTAAACGCCGTCCCGGCCGGAATCAAATGACCGAGAATAACATTCTCTTTCAGACCGATTAAATGATCAAGTTTACCGGCCAGCGACGCTTCTGTCAACACTTTTGTTGTTTCCTGGAAACTGGCCGCGGAAATAAAGCTGTCCGACTGCAGTGAGGCCTTGGTAATGCCCAAAAGCAGCGTATTGGCCGTGGCTGGACGCGGCTTTTTGCCCTTGGCCGGCGTGCCGCCGAGCATCTCGACCTTTTCATTGGCCGTTTCAAGCTCCTCACGGGACACCAACTGACCGATTTTCAGATCGGTCTCGCCGGATTCGACAATCTTTATCAGTCCCTTGGCCAACTCTGCGTTGGCGCGACGGAACTCATGCTTATCAACCACTTCGCCCGGCAAAAAGCCGCTGTCGCCGACATTGTCAATCTCGACTTTATTCATCATTTGCGACAGAATAATCTCAATGTGCTTATCGTTGATCGACACGCTTTGGGCGCGATACACATTCTGAATTTCACGCAGCAAATAACGCTGAAGCGCCTCTTCGCCCTTAATCCGCAGAATATCGTGCGGCACCAGCGGCCCGTCCGTCAACGCATCGCCGGCTTCCACCCGGTCGCCCGTATGGAAATTCAGGTGCTGATCGCGCGGCACATGGTGTTCCTTTTCCATCCCGCTTTCGTTGCGGATGATAATCGTCATTTTGCCGCGGCGTTTGTCGGCCTTCAATTCAATCGCGCCGGAAATTTCGGCCATCGCCGCCGGGTCTTTCGGCTTGCGCGCCTCAAGGATTTCCGTCACACGCGGAAGGCCGCCGGTAATATCCTGCGTGCCGCCGCCGCCCCGCGGCAGACGCGCCAGCAGCGCCCCGGCCTTCACTTCCTGCCCTTCATCCACTTCGATACGCGCCTTGGCGGGCAGATAGTGCACATCCAGAATCTTGCCCTGCTCGTCCTCGATGATCACCTGCGGATGCTTGTCGCCTTTATGCTCGGTGACGACGGGGCGGCCGCGCTGGCCTTTGCGCTCTTCTTCGACGCGCATGGTCTCGCCTTCAACAACATCCATCAGCCTCACGAAACCGTTCACTTCCGCCAGAATCGGCACGCGGTGCGTATCCCAGGCATACAGACGCTGGCCGCGTTTGACCTTTTGTCCTTCGTTAACAAACACCAAACCGCCGTAAGGCACCTTGAACCGCTCCAGCTCACGACCCTTATCATCGACAAGAGTTAATTCGCCGGTGCGCTTCAGGGCAATCAGCGCCTTTTGACCTTCATACTCGGTTTCCACTACATTCAGGTCAGCATATTTGACGATCCCGTCACGCGGGGCCTTTTGATCATTTTCTATCAACGATACCGAAGCAATGCCGCCGGTATGGAACGTCCGCATCGTCAACTGAGTGCCCGGTTCGCCGATGGACTGCGCGGCGATAATTCCGACCGCCATCCCCTCTTCAGCCAGCATGCCCAGGCTCATATCCCAGCCATAACACTTGGCACAAACCCCGATGCGGCTTTCACAGGTCAACGGACTGCGCACACGAATGGCATCCAGCCCGAGCTTTTCAATCTTGTCGGCCGCTTCCGGCGTAATGACCTCATTTTCATACACAATCATCTCATCCGTAATCGGATTGCGAATATTATCGCGTGCCGTCCGGCCGATAATCATTTGCTTGAGCGGAATATCGATCGCCTCGCCCTTATAGACCGTCGCCTTGGTAATCCCCTGCAACGTCCCGCAATCGTGCTCGCTGATCATCACATTCTGCGCCACATCGGCCAGCTTGCGCGTCAGATAGCCGGAGTCGGCCGTCTTCAACGCCGTATCAGCCAGCCCTTTGCGGGCGCCGTGCGTCGAGCTGAAGTACTCCAGCACGTTCAGCCCTTCGCGGAAATTCGACTTAATCGGCGTCTCAATAATCTCGCCGCTGGGCTTGGCCATCAACGCACGCATTCCGGCCAACTGCTGAATCTGGTCGATGCTGCCGCGAGCGCCCGAATGACGCATCACCCAGATCGGATTCAGGTACGGCCTGCCGTCCCGTGTGTCGTTCTCCATCGCATTCATCATCGCATTGGTGACTTCCACACGCGCGTGCGTCCAGGCGTCGATAATCTGGTTGTACCGTTCGCCGAACGTCAGAATGCCCGCCTGATAACTGCTGAGAATTTTTTCGACGCGCTTCTGCGTCTTTTCAATAATCGCCGGCTTTTCGTCGGGAATTCGAAGATCAGTAATCCCGATGCTAATTCCCGACAGCGTCGCCTGCTTAAAGCCCAGCTCTTTGACATTGTCCAGCAGATCAATGGTCGCCCGGCAGCCGGCGATTTCATAGCAATCCTGAATCACGCCGCCCAGACGTTTCTTGTCCATCACACAGTTATAGAACGGCATACGCGGATCCAGCACGTCGTTAAACAGACAGCGCCCCGGCGTCGTCTCAATCACACCGCCTTTGTCGGGGCCGTTCTCACCGACGACCGTCTTGTCTTTCGGCAGACGAACTTTCACACGGGCGTGCATCCCGACCCGGCCCATATCCATTGCCGTAATCGCCTCGTGCGTATCGCGAAACAGCATCCCCTCGCCGAGCTGCTGAGCGGCCATGTGCGTAATGTAGTAATTGCCCAGCACTATATCCTGCGACGGGCCGAGCATCGGCGAGCCGTTGGCCGGCGAGAAAATGTTGTTCGTGGACATAATCAGCGTGTGCGTCTCAACCTGCGCCTCAATGCTCAGCGGCAGATGCACCGCCATCTGGTCGCCGTCAAAGTCCGCATTAAAGCCGCCACAGACCAGCGGATGGAGCATAATCGAGTTGCCCTCGACCAGCACCGGCTCAAACGCCTGAATGCCCATGCGGTGCAGCGTCGGTGCACGGTTCAGCAGCACCGGATGCTGATGAATCACTTCTTCCAGGATATCCCAGACATGCTCTTCCCGCCGTTCGAGCATCCGCTTGGCGCTTTTGATGGTATCGGCAAGTCCCCGGTCTTTGAGCTTGCGAATGATAAACGGCTGATACAGTTCCAGCGCGATGCGCTTGGGCAGACCGCACTGATACAGCTTCAAATGCGGACCGACCACGATCACCGAACGGGCCGAATAATCCACACGCTTACCCAGCAGGTTTTCGCGGAAACGCCCCTGCTTGCCTTTGATCATATCAGTCAGGCTCTTGAGCGGACGGTTGTTGCTGCCCAGTACCGGACGACGACAGCGGCCGTTGTCCAGCAGCGAATCCACCGCCTGCTGAAGCATCCGCTTTTCGTTGCGAATAATCACATCCGGCGCGTTCAGATCGATCAGCTTTTTCAGCCGGTTGTTCCGGTTGATGATCCGCCGATACAAATCGTTCAGGTCGCTGGTGGCGAAGTTGCCGCTTTCAAGCATCACCAGCGGACGCAGATCCGGCGGAATCACCGGACAGACATCCATAATCATCCATTCAGGCTTGTTGTCGCTCTGATTGATGGCGTTGACCAGCTTGAGCCGCTTGGTCAGGTCTTTGATCTTCTGCTTGCTGGAGGTCTCGTTGATCGCCTGGCGCAGCTCCACACTGAGCGTCTCCATATCCAGCTTTTGCAGCAGCTCCTTAATCGCCTCGGCGCCCATCGACGCGCGAAAACTGTTGCCGTACTTGCCCAGCGCGTCGCGATATTCCTCTTCCGTCAAGAGCTGTTTGAGCTTCAGCGGACTTTGGCCCGGATCGGTAACCACATAATCCTGAAAATAGACGATCTTCTCAATGTCGCCGGTCTTCATTCCCAGCAGCGTGCTGAGCCGACTGGGCATCGCCTTGAAAAACCAGATATGCACCACCGGCGCGGCCAGATTGATATGGCCCATCCGTTTACGGCGCACCCGACTGTGAGTCACTTTCACCCCGCAGCGGTCGCAGATGATGCCCTTGAATTTGGTGCCCTTGTATTTGCCGCAGGCGCACTCCCAGTCCCGTTCCGGCCCGAAAATCCGCTCACAGAACAGACCGTCTTTTTCCGGGCGATAGGTCCGGTAGTTAATGGTCTCGGGCTTGCGCACCTCGCCGAACGACCAACTGCGAATATCGTTCGGACTGGCCAGACTGATCTTGACTGACCCGTAATCATTTATGCGATCGTAAATCGACTCTACCATGTGGCTCTACTCCGATTTAACGTCCACTTATCATTAATGCTTAATTCTGAATTCTGAATTCTTACAAGGGCGTTACGCCGATCCGTTTCTTTTCAAGCTGAATGTTCAGCCCCAATCCGCGGATTTCGTTGCACAGGACATCAAACGAAATCGGCGTACCGGCCTCAAGGGTGTTCGTGCCCTTGACCATCGACTCGTAAATCTTGGTCCGGCCTTCGATGTCGTCGCTTTTGACGGTCAGCAGCTCCTGAAGCGTATAGGCCGCACCGTACGCTTCCAGCGCCCAGACTTCCATCTCGCCGAAACGCTGCCCGCCCGTTCGCGCCTTGCCGCCCAGCGGCTGCTGCGTGATCAGGCTGTACGGCCCGGTCGAACGCGCGTGAATCTTGTCGTCCACCAGATGGTGCAGCTTCAGAATATACATATACCCGACCGTCACTTCCTGCAAAAACGGCTCGCCCGTTCGTCCGTCATACAGCGGCATCTTGAGCGACGGCGGCATCTGCGCAAAAATCTCATCCGCCGACGGAACGGCCTTTTGCTGTTCAATGTCCTGAATCCGATCGCGAACATGAGCGTTGGCCTCCTCGATCGCCGCAATAATATCGTCCTCGGTCGCGCCGGCAAACACCGGCGTGATCGCTCGAAAGCCCAGCACTTTGGCCGACCAGCCCAACAGGGTTTCCAGAATCTGCCCGACGTTCATACGACTGGGCACGCCCAGCGGATTCAGACAAATATCCACCGGCGTACCGTCCTCAAGATACGGCATATCTTCCACCGGCATAATCTTGGCGATCACGCCCTTGTTACCGTGCCGTCCGGCCATCTTGTCGCCGACCGACAGCGTCCGTTTGGTCGCAATATAAATCT
The DNA here is from genome assembly GCA_011048645.1 of Phycisphaerales bacterium. Taxonomy (GTDB): domain Bacteria; phylum Planctomycetota; class Phycisphaerae; order Sedimentisphaerales; family Anaerohalosphaeraceae; genus T3Sed10-213. Next base: position 441 of record DSDR01000145.1, on the reverse strand, counting down.
TGACCATCTCAAGCACGCCGCTGGGCAGCTCGTCGCCGTGTTTGAGCCGCTCCAGTTCGCGTTTCTTCTGGTCTTTCAGTTCCGCCAGCTTGGGCCAATACCGATCGACGATCTTCTGAGCGTCGCCGCGTTTGGATGCGGGCTTGACCCATTCAATATCAAAGTTCTCAATCTGCTCATAAATCACATCCACATCGTCGCTGGCGCCGACCTTCTGACGACTGGTCGGATCGACCACCTCGATCTGCAGCTCCGAATGAATCGTCTCCATCATCCGTTTGAACACCTCGCATTCGCGGGCGGTCATTTCGCGCTCGCGGCGTTTCATCTGCTCTTTGAGGAGCTTGCGCTGCTCATCGGTCTCGGCGGCCCGACGACGGAAATGCCGCGTCTTGATCACCACGCCTTCATAGCCGTGCGGCACCTCCAGCGAATCGTTTT
>DSDR01000204.1 GCA_011048645.1 Phycisphaerales bacterium | reverse complement strand
GTATTCGGGACGGAACAGGTATTTTTGCCCTGTCAGGCCAGCAACACCGGAGGTGGATTCCGGATCAATTTCGTGAGGCTCGTAGGCCTTGACCCATGCCGACACAGTAAAATTGTTGACGGGACATTGGCCATAGCTCCACGTCACGGTGTCATCCACACCGTCAAACCGAAGCGCAGTAATGGGATCCGGATGTGTTGATTTTGGAGTATAGGTAAATTCCAGAACCTGGTCCGCCGTAAGCGATTGGAAAGACGAAAGGGTCAGTTTGAGTTCGAGAGAAGAAAATTCAATCGGTGTGTTGGTCGTCGATTCGACGCCGAAACCGAAGGATACGCCCGTGCCGGCATAATCCAGCAATTCAAGCAGCGAAGAGGTATAAGAAACAATCCGTCCATCGGACAATGTAAACTCAAACGGTTCTGTAAATGAATTCCAGACGAATGAGCGGCTGTCGTTGTTTTCCGCACCCCCCAAACGACAAATGAAATTGCCGTCTTGAACCGTTCCGCTCAAGCGATGTCCGAATCCGGCAAAGACGCTCCCGGCGCCATTTTTCGATTTTTGGTGATAGCCGGGCCTGGGGTTATCCAGCAGGTACACATCAAAATCAGCCGGCGCCGATGACACACCGCCGATCGTTAATGTGGCATCGATAATCACACTGCCGGCCGGTATGTCCAACTCCGAAACAGAGATTCCCCACGTCCCGTAGTCGGTTCCCGACAACGATTGGGCCGTGGATTGGCCTGGAAACAGCGCGACGGCCACTATCAACACCACGATGCCTGCCAAATCTTTCGATAATGTATCGGTCATCATCATTATTCAATGCCTCAAACAACCCCATTAGCGGCTTTGTTGCTTACGCCTCATAAAACATAAATAACATTCATCGCAGGAGCAAAGCGTTGAAGACATTGACCAATAAGACAACGCCCTATAATGTAATTTGTTTTCGAAAATATTCCGTCAGGACGTTCATCGGCAGGCGGAATTTCAATATTTCAGGGCAGAAATCACGCACACGCAAGCCCCCCTTGTTCCGGTATGGCCTGCCGCAAAGCGAAATTGGTGCAAAATCTGATGCGAAATGACACTAAGAGGGAGAATCAAATATTATAGAGGTAAATTTGTATATGATAACTACGAATTTATGACGCGCAATTAATTCTCAAGATTTTGTGTAGGCGCCCAATCTGAATGCAGTTTCGCCAAAAACAGGGTGATTATTGGCTTGAATAGTTTGTTTAGTTAATCAGACGGGATGCCTTGTTTTTCCGCCAGCCGCCGGCGCAAATGCGAGGCCGTTTGCACGACCGGGTCATCAGGGTCCCTCAGCGCGTTGACTTCAATATATTTTTCAAGGATTCCAAGTGTTCGCTCGCTGCCCAGTTCAACAACGGTTTGTCCTGCCCAGAGTCGAATACTCTCGGCTGTCTGACCATCCAACACCACGGTCGTCAGCGCCTGCACATCCTCATCGGCAATCAGCCTCCACACTTGCTGAATCTTCGCAAGCAGTTGCTCGCGCTCTGCTGGCGAAGCGGACTCTCGATTGAGAATTTGCTCTATCATTTGCGGATCCGGACGATGCGCCGGCTGGGTATGCGGGGCCTGTCCCGATTCATCAAACCATACAAACAGCACCGCCGCCGCCAGTACAAAGCCGGCCGCCAGCGCAACCCGCTTGAGATAAAAAAGTCCGGACGGCGGCGTATCGGTCTCCTGCCGAGATCGACTATCCCAGGCCTCCATCAGCTTTTCTTCAAGCTGCAGGCGATGCGTCTCGCTTGGCGTATCGTCGAACCGGAGCGAATCGACAAACTTTTGAAATTCGTTGTCAAAGTGTGTCATACGTCTTCATCTGAGCCGCGTATCGTTCTGTCGCGGCGAAGTTCTTTTTTAAGCAGGCGCAGCGCCCGCGCCAGTTTACTGCGAACGGTAACGGATTTAAGACCGGTGATTTTTCCGATTTCTTCGCTGTTGAACCCCTGCAAATACCGCAACGCAACAATCTCTCGATACGCGGGTTTGAGCCGAGCCATGGCTCGATGCAGCCGCGCAATCTGAATGCGATTGTCATCCTCCCGGCCCGGCTCCGATTCGGGTGTCGGCGAGGGAAGATTGCGAAGCCCGTCCAACAGCCGTGCCTGCCGACCGACCTTGCGGAAATAACTATTGACTTCATTGCCCGCAATGCGGTACAGCCACACCCGAAAAGCGTCATCATCCCCCCGAAATGTATAAAAACAATCAATCATTTTCAAAAAGACCGTCGAGGTGATGTCTTCAGCGGTTTGGCGACACGGCAGACAGCGCGCACAATATCGGAATATCTCGTCGTAATGCCGACGAAATAGTTGGGCAAACACGGTTCTGTCTTCGCGAGCCGCCTCGACCAGACAGTCTGAATTGTCCGTCTGCGTAAATGTCAAACCGCCGGAACATCCTTTCTTGGCGCACATAAAAATCACACGTATTCATCATAAACTCAGACGCTCGAAAACGCAAGGTGTTGTAATGAATCCTGTTTCAATTGCAAAGAAAATGCCGCCGCAAGATATGATTTTCGCATTGGGACAAAAAAAACGCGACACCCTTAGGTATCGCGTATTGATGACCTCTCCCACCGTCAGCCGACGTTAGTAAGCCGGACGATCCCGATCAAAACTCGCTGTCCGGCCCCGGTTGGCCGCCGTGCAGCCGTTTGCGAAGGTCGGCGTTTTCGCGCCGGGTCGCCTCAAGATCAAAAATCAGATACTTGATGCTCAGTCGCAGATAATCCAGCGACTGCTGGAGCGTATTGAGCTTTTGCTGAAGTCGGTCATGATGCTGCCTGCTCTTATGCGCCAAGTTGATAATTTTTTCCTGTTGCGGCGGCGGAACCGATCCGTTGTGCTGCATAATCTCTTCCAGTTTTTTCTCAAATTTTGCTTCGTCCATAGTCACCCCCAAAACAAGTTAGTCATTCTCCGAAGCCAATCAGAATACGGACTTGCCATCCGGTTCCATAAGATTGCCTTGCGTGCCAGATGCCCCCCGAGGGCATTCGGCTTTCATCACCACTGCGGCTTTTTGTCCCCCAAAGCCATTGAACGCAGTATAACAAATAATGCCGGCCAAAGGTTGAAAACCGACACCAAAAACCTAAAAAAACGTTAAAATACTCATCTGTATAGGTTCGTCGTGCATTTTTTCGGACGATGTTCAAAATTTTTTATCGTGTTTAGGACGCGGCTGGCCGGGTAAACCGCCTCTTTTCGTTTTTTTCTTTTTCACGTCACAGTACCTGCTATAATTGAGGTCATAATGGATTATGGTCGCCATTGCCGCAACACATGGTTGAGGAGATTGCATTGTGAACGAAGAACGCAAAATCGCCTATTTTTCTATGGAAATCGGGTTAGAGGCCGCGATGCCGACTTACAGCGGAGGATTGGGAATCTTGGCCGGGGATACTATTCTCTCGGCGGCGGATCTCCGCGTGCCGATGGTGGCGGTCTCTCTGCTGCATCGCAAAGGGTATTTTTACCAGCGGCTGGCCGAGGACGGAACGCAAATCGAAGAGCCGGTTGCCTGGAATCCGGATGACTTTACGCAGGAAATGCCTCAACGGGTCGCTGTGTCCATTGAAGGACGGACGGTTCAGGTGCGCGCCTGGAAGTTTGAGGTCAAGGGCGCCGGCGGGTTTGTCGTGCCGGTGTATTTTCTGGATACCGACCTTGAGGACAACGCCGAAGAAGACCGCATTCTGACCCAATATTTGTATGGACTGGATAAACATTATCGGCTTTGTCAGGAAGTTGTCCTGGGGATCGGCGGGGTTCGGATGCTCCGGGCCTTAGGGTATGACGCCATCAAGCGATTCCATATGAACGAAGGGCATGCCAGTTTACTGACGCTTGAGCTGCTGGATGAACGGATTCGCGCAAAAGACGACAAAACCATGACCACCGAGGACCTGGCGGCGGTTCGGGAGCAATGTGTATTTACCACCCATACGCCGGTGGCCGCCGGCCATGACCAGTTCGATATGGAGCTGGCCGGTCGCGTCCTTGGCCCGCATGAGGCCTTTGCAATGGAGGGGGTCTTTTGCTGCAACGGCACAATGAATATGACCTATTTGGCGTTGAACCTGAGCCATTATGTCAACGGCGTGGCCAAAAAACACGGCCAGGTTTCGCGACAGATGTTCGAAGGCTATAAAATCGATGCGATTACAAACGGTATCCATAATCGCTGGGTCAGTGAATCCATGCAGGCCTTGTATGACCGGCATATCCCCGGCTGGCGTGAGGATAATTTCAGCCTGCGGTATGCCCTGAGCATCCCGTGCCAAGAGGTTACTGCGGCCCACGCCGCGGCCAAACGCGAGCTGATCAATAAGGTCAATCGCCAGACCAATCTGGGCTTTGATATGGATGTGCTGACACTCGGGTTTGCGCGACGCTCGACGACGTACAAACGCGCGGACCTGCTGTTTGGCAATCCCGACCGGCTTCGACGACTGGCCAAGGATATCGGTCCGTTTCAACTTGTGTATTCCGGCAAGGCCCATCCGCAGGATCATGAGGGCAAGGCGCTGATTAAGCGGATTTTTGCCGCTTCGCGCGAGCTGAGAGACTCTATCAAAATCGCCTATCTGCCAAACTATGAGATGACCATTGCGCGTCAAATCGTTGCCGGTGTGGATGTGTGGCTCAACACCCCGCAGCCGCCGATGGAAGCGTCGGGCACCAGCGGGATGAAGGCGGCGATGAACGGCGTGCCGTCGCTGAGCGTGCTGGACGGCTGGTGGATCGAGGGCTGTATCGAAGATGCCACCGGCTGGGCCATCGGCCAAAACCATCGGCACGGCCACGACCAGGTGGATCCTTCCAAAGACGCCGAGGATTTATACTGCAAGCTCGAACACGTGATTGGTTTGTACTATAACGAACCGTCGAAATTCTGTTCGATTATGCAGCACGCCATCGCATTGAACGGCTCATTTTTCAACACCCAGCGAATGATGCAGCAATATGTACTGAAGGCCTATTATTTATAAGCCGTCTGGAAAGTGGATTCCTTGGTTACCAACTGGTACAGAACATATTAAAATCTTCCAAATCCACTTTGCCGTTTCTATCCAAATCGGTCATTGCGCACCAGTGATTGGCCGGACTGCAATCGGCACAAAGCCAATGCGCCGCCAGTTCCAGTAAATCCAAAATATCTACGGTCCCGTCGCCGTTGATATCCGGCTGCGGCGGCGAGACGGGCACGGAGTCGGCCACGTCAATAATTTGGAGATTTCGGATTTTGCCGTCAAAATGGTACGTATTGCCGCTGTCGTCCATCGCAAACCCGATGCGATAATTCTTGGCGGCCAACGCATTGGGATTGGCCGAATAATTTCTGGACGCTCGGAGCGATCCGTTGACATAAAATCGCGCCCAGGATCCATCAAATTCAAGGGTAATGGTCTGCCATTGATTCAGCGCGACCGGAACATAGGTGTTCCACATTCCCAGGCCGTCCAGACGCACGCGGAACGTGCCACTATTCAAACCGACGCCGCTGCCGGGCCGCTGACTTGAGCGTTCGTCGTTGGAGTCAAAAATGCCCTCATAAAAGGACACACTCCCCGACGTGCGCGGAAAAATCTCAGCCGTGAGCCGACGTTTCAGTCCGTTGCGCACACCGGATTCAACGCGGGTTGATTGGCCGTCAAAGTCCGTTTCGCCGTCATAAAACCGCACCGCCAGACACGATCCGAACCGTCGGGCTTCGTTTTGTACTTCAGCAAACGTCATTGCGACGTTGTAAAACCGCACGTCATCAATGCCGCCGCGGAACAGAGCGCCTGTTTCATCGCGACCGACATAACACGCCGCCGGATGCTCATAGCTGTTGGATCGGAACACCTGCTCGGGAACCAGCGACGTCGGCGACTGTGCTTCGGGAATGCCGTTGACATAGAGAACGCCCTGCGTGCCGCTGAGCATGACCGTCAGCAGCGTCCAATGGCCGGCCGGGATGTCGGTTAGCGACGTCAGCCCCGTCGTATCCGAACCGTTGGTGATGGTAAATTCCGCCTTGTTGTCGCCGTTGAGAGCAAGCCGCATATACGTCGAGCCGGATGAACCGATGAACACCAAAGGCTGCGGCGTCTGAAAATCGGGCTTGATTCGCAGGCTGAAACCGCCTTCGAGGACGTCGCAAACGCCGCGATCAAGTACCATATACTGATTGATTCCATTGAGCCGCAGATAGACACTTTGAGAAGTCAAATCGTTCAGTCTTCTCGGACAACCGCGAAGCAAGGCGTGCGCAGCGCCGAATTCGTCTCGGCAAATCTGTCCTTCGGTTTCTTCAATACGGTAGGAAGCAATCAGACCGCGCGGCTTGGACAGCGTGTTCCACCAGTAATCCTGATACCAATCGCCCCACGGGACATGGCTGAAATGCACGCCGTCTGACAGCGTACCGCCCGAATAGTCATAGTCGGCAATCCCCGTGCCGGACAGCGTGCCGCCTGAAATCGTGCTGCATCCGCGAATAATTGCGTAGTCGCGTACGGTGGCATTGCCGGACACGTTGGCGTAACCCTGCACTTTGGCGTTGTCGCGAACGGTTGCATTTTGAATGATGGCACGATCGCGAATTCGTGCGTTATCTCGTACATTGGCATTGCCGCGGATCAGCGCGTGACCGGACACAACGGCGTTGTTTTGTACTGTGGCCGATTCAGTTATTACTGCATAGTCTTCCACACGGGCCGCGTGGAGTACGCGCGCCGAACCCAGAACGCGCGCATTCGGGCCGACATAGGCGGTTGACGCAACGGTTGCGGTAGGGGCGACAAATCCGCCGCCGTTGGCGTGAATGCGTCCGGCCGGCAAGGGAATCGAATATTGACGCTCCGCCACGGCGGCAGTTGCCCCGTCCAGCCCCACCTCATAGGCATAGCGCAGCCGATCCGGATGTTTATCGACGGGCAAAGCGTTGTCCGTCCACTCCAGATTCAAACGGGTGTCGGTCGGGGCGGCAACCACAATTAAAAACAATCGCGTTTCATCCGGATTCAATTGAAATGTCTGCACGCCCGGCGCAAAGACCTCGCTGTATCGGGGATTGTTCCAGCCGTCATCAGCGGCAACCAGCGACCAGCGCCAGTCTTCCGTCGTCCCGACCAGATCAAAACCCCGAAGCTCCACGGACACCTCATCGGCGGTCGGAGTCAATTGATGGACCATATACGCAAATCGTTCCGGTGCACGTTCAAACGGAACGCGATACCAGCCGGGTTTGTCATGTAAAGGAATCAGATGTGAGCCGATTCGGTACTTAAACAGCGCCTCTTTGGCGTCGCCGTTCCAGAAGATGGATTTCAGGATATCGCCGACGCTGAAATCCAGAAACGGCCAATGCCGCAGCCCGGCGGCGACCACATCGCCGACATGTGTTCCCGACGGCAGCAGTGAGGCCAGCTTGGTATAAATCGTCTGTTCTTTGGGGCCGGCAATCCAGACGTCCGCCGCTGCATTCGGCGCCCCTGCATCCGCGCCGAAATCCTGAAGCGCGTGATGGATGCGAAAATCGTGGTAAATCAGCGAACCGTGATCCTGCCGGAAGTTGGTTACATCAAAAATCCGGTCATCAATCATACCGCTGATATTGCCGAGGATTTCGGCGTAATGAATGTTGCGGGCGTTTCGCAGAAAATTGGCGTGCGATTCCCAATGTCCGCCGGTCAGAAAACCGGGCTGATGGCCCTGAATATAATGGCCGAATTCGTGCGGCACCGGATTTCCCCAGCCTTCATCCTGCAACCCCCAACCGTTGACGCCGATGTGCATAAAACCATTCCAGCCCCCGCACCAGAAACCGTCATACCACGTGATGTGGTTGATTTTATAGCGGTTTCCATCGCGCCGCCATGCATCAAAACTTTCAAACGGTTCGAGATAATTCAGCTTTTTGCAATAAACCTGAAAACTTTCCTCGATCATCCGCAAAGTCCGCCTGCCCATCACTTCCGGATTAAAGGAGGAATGCCGCTGGTAACTTTGCGGCGACCACCAGAATACGGCGTGTTTGGATTCCATATATTCAAGATCGGACAATGATTCCCCGGCGTGAATATTTAAATCGGTATTGATCAACAGGACATCCCCGGGCAAGTCGCCGACTTCGAGATAGTCAATCGAGAAAGTCAATCCGTTCGCGGATTTGCCCAGTGGAAAGATGCGCAGGTCGGTCAATCGGTCGCGCCATCGGACCGCCAGCCCCAGATCCAGCCGATAGGTATGCCACTGGCCGTCCTGAGGAATCAACTCGGCGGGAATGAGCAGATTTCGCGTTGAGCCGGTATGGATGCCCGGCGACGCGGATGTGCCGTAAAAGATGATGATATCGTCCTGAAACGCAACGGGCAGTTTGAGCCTGAATTGGAGATAATCAAAATAACCGAAATCCAAATCAGGCCCGCCGGCTATCGACGACAATTGAAGATACGGTGCATCCGTTGAAGCGGTAGCGGTTAGTGCACCATCGATAATGGCGATATTCGTCAGGCCCGATGTTGTCCAGCCATCCATTTGACCGGGATTGTCCCATTGACCAGCCATAAAGGGCGGCAAGCCCTTAACCGTCGAGGAATTATCAACCAGCCGCGTCCCGGGGTTCAGCATTATCGGCGGTTCAGTCCATGCCTCGGGTTCCTGCTCCTGCGGCTCCGTTACGGTCAACGCAAAATGATCAAAGGCCGCATACCCTAAATTGGATGAATAAGTGCACTGAAAAAGCCCCACTTGCAGAGGGATATCGGCCAAATCCGCACGGGTTACAGGCGAGCAGGCCAGCTCCGTCCAGTTGACGCCGTCCGGGCTGTGGCGAAAATGAAAAACCGCCCCCTTCTTCTCAAGCTGCAACCAGGCGTCCGCGTTCCATCCCAGCCCGTTATGGCATAATTCCGTACGGCTGTTATTGTTTGCATCCCGCGCAAAATTACCGCAGTTGTAGATGGGGAAATAATCCATACTGACCCAATCCTCGCCCGGCCCGGCCAAGTCGGGGTCACGAGGAGCACGCGCCATAAGGCCGCAATTGTTGTGCATAACATTCTGATAGGCTGTCACTTTGACCGTTGCGACAAAATCGCCGCTGACGACTTTATATAAAAAAGGCCCCAGCGGATTCCACGGCTCATGATAAAACCCGCCGGCGGACGATAGAACTAATTCGCCCGAACGGCTGTTCGATGCATTGAGCTGGTTGACCGTTTCGCCCGCGGCCAGACCGAGAAAGCCGTCCCAGATGGTATCTCCGACGCCTTCGGTCAGGTAATCGCGAGGCTCATCAAAGGCATCTTCAAATGTCTGTGCTGGCGACGCGCCGCACAAGGCCGTACCGATCATAATCAGGACAAATCGTTTGATACCGCTCATAAAACCCCCTTTTAGAGAGAAAAGGGCCGGGCGCCGAATCGCCCCCGGCCCGATGAACACACACTTAACCCCGCACCGGCGACTTATCTGTAGTCAATGCAATCCGGGTCATTGGGTCTTGAGCATGTCAGCCATTCTTCGGCAAACAAACTCAAGTCTTCGATGTTCACGTTGCAGTCCTGATTGACGTCCGCCCAGAAATACCCCCACGCGCCGCAATTGTTCTCATAGATGGTCACAGAAACCGTCAGCGGATCCAGATCGTCATAGTCCATGCCGCCGTCGGTTGCCGTCAGCAACAGCGTAGTATAGTGCGGGTCGGTTTCAAGTACGTCGTCGTCAATCGCCGTTACCGTAACGACCTGCGGAATCTTCCAGTTGGTCTGATCGAAATACAGCTCGTCCGGCCAGACGGCAACCTGATCGGTCTCGGCCTGATCCGCAATCGAAACTGTTACCGGCGCTTGCGGCGGCACTTTCAATCGAACCGTAAAGGCATCCTCGTAACCGCCTTCGAGTACAACGACTTCGTCGGCGGCGTCCAGAAACAGTCCCGGCGTCTTCAAGACCGTAATCTGTGCTTCGGGAAGAATCAGCAGTTCATTCCAGTTGGGGTCGGTGCCGGCGATCTGCGCTTCGACCGTCAGCAAATGATCCGTTACGTCAGAACTGCTCATCGCCGCCGTGACAAGAATATCCAACGGCTGATCATAAGTCTCGGCCGGCAGGACAAACGTGTACGGCAAGCCGCCGGGAGTGGCGCCGAGAAGGATGGCGTTGGGGTCTGAATTCGGATCGGCGCCTGCCGCGGCAACGGCTCTGAGCGTCACCTCAAGATCCGTACTTGGAGCGGGGACATCCTCGTCGGCAAATAACTGCAACTGCACGGCCCCGCTGTCGCCTTCATTCAGGAACAATTCGCCGGAAACCACCCCTCTGGCTTTTCTCAGCGAGAAATAACCATAGTCGATATATCCCTCTTCGCCGGAAAATGTGGCATGGTACAGACCAACCTGAAGCGTCGGCACGTTCATATCCTCGCGCACAAGCGGATTATCGGGGCTGGCCGTGGGGAACGACGGAAGCCAGTTGACCCCGTCATAACTATTGTAAGCATAGAAGTTTGCTCCGCGACGGACGAGCTTGAGATACGGCGCCGCATCCCAGCCTTCCCAGGTAATATCCGTCTCGGTACGGGCGCCATTGTTATTCCAGCGCAGGATATTTCCCACGTTAAACAACGGGAAATAGCACAACTGAATATTATCTTCACCGGCCCCGCCGGCCGCTGTATCAGCCAGACGGATCATAAGACCGCCGTCGTTATAGTTTACACCTGAAGCATCGGCAATATAGGTTTCCACTTCGAAATCGCCGGTTACCTCCACGTAGAGGAACGGCCCGGTCGTGTCGTTGCCGCCCCAATAACTGTTGGACGAGGACAGACGCAGGGTATTGGACACGGTCATATTGGCCGTGGCTTCAATGGTGTTTTCACCGACATCCATCAGACCGCTCCAGAGCGACCCTTCAGTGCCGAACGACAGATAATCCGCCCCGCAATCAAAATTGTCCACATAGGCGCCGCCGATCAGTTGAGGCGGAGGACACTCAAGCGGCACATTGTCAATGATTCGAATGGCAAGACCGGTCGTCGGCGTCAGAATCTTGTTCAAATAATCCGGATCCCCCGCCGTTACGACCGCCTGAATATAAACATTGTGGGCCGGTTGAAAGACGTCGTCGTCATAGGCGGTCACAGGGATGGTAATCGGCGTTTGATAATCCGCCGCGGGCACGATAACGGTGTATGGCTGCCCGACTTGCGAATCGCCCAGAATGACATCCCCCCAGGCGCCGATGAGACTCAGCGTAACTTCCAGGTCCTCCTGGGGTCCCTGACCGGTCAGCGGATTGGTATAAATTTCCACTTCGATTTCCACCGTGCTGCCTTCCACCATGCGCAGTCCGGTCGGACCAATGGCGCCGGCCTCAAAGACGCTGCCCAGTTCCTGGATTTCCTGCTGGGTCAGGGCCGTATCGTACACCTGAAGCGACGCGATGGAACCGCCGAACGGATGCGTCCCCCATAAATCCGGCATCGAGCGGGCAATCCGCATATAATGGCCTTCGGCGATGTTCATCGCGCGGGCGGCCACGGTGTCGTCTATGCCATTGACATACAGTCGGATGTTGGTTCCGTCATAGGTCATCGCCAGATGCACCCATTGATTGACCGCCGGCGGCGACGTATAGAACACGTCATTGAAGAAATTGGTAAAGGCGCGCGTGCCGAAATTGAAGTGTGCTGACGCCGCATTGATGTTACCGCCGCGATCGGCCCACTGAAACAGGCAGTCTTCGCCCGTCGTCGAAGGGGCATACGCCCAGACCAGAACCGACCAGGGATTGGCGCCGGTCAGCTCGTCCGGCGTGGTGATGTCCGACTGCATCCACGCCCCGCCGGCAAACGAGACCGCCTTGCGTCCGGCCACGTCCTGCACGATCGCGTTGGGATCTGTGCCTTCCACCTCTTGCCGGTCCGCAATTAAAAAGACGCATTCCACCGTTCCCTCATTGACCCACGCATTCAAATCGCCTTCAGGCAGATTCTCTGCATTCAGATCGATCAGGGGCTGCGGCGCCGCCGTCGCCAGGCCGACAAAACACATCAGCGCAAGTAATTGACTGAATAAGCCAAACTTTTTCATAATATCATCTCCCAATTTTAAGTTTCAACTGTTTCTTACGTGTGTGGCGTCATCCGGCCCTGTCAGCGTACATCAATGCAATCCACGGCATGCGGATGTGTGCATTGGAGCCATTGCGAGGCCAGCACCGCCACATCAAGCAGATCGACCACACAGTCCTGATTGGCGTCAAATCGGGAATATCCCCACGCGCCGCAATTGTTCTCAATAATAATGACTGTTACCTGCGGCACGGTAATGCCGTGATAAAACGGATCATCACTGCTGACCGCAAAAGCGATTCTTCCGGTGTGCGGATCATCTTCCACGAGATCGTCATCGACAGCGGTCACGGTAACAGTTTGTGGAATCAGATAGTTTTCCGGTGTAAAGACCAGCGTGATCGGGCTAACGGCGGTTTGTCCGTCGGGGGTTGTGATTGAGACCGTAACGTCCTCAGCCGGCGGATGGGACAAACTGACGGTAAATTCTGCCGTCATCGTCTGATTTTCATCCACAACCAGGCCTTCACCCGTATCCATTATCAAATGCCCCTGCTCGTCATCAATCACGGTAACCAGCGTCCATTGACCCAACTGCTGATCATAGGCAGGATCTTCACTGTAGGTCAGCACTTTCAGGCCGATCTGTTCAAGCCCCTCGACATAGTCGTCATCCACCGCCTGCACCACAAATGTTTTCTGGGTGGTTCCCGCCGGGAAATGGAGCGTCAGCGGCATCCCCGGCTCTTGCGGCCCGTCCGGTCCGATAAGACGGATATCATTCGGATCGTTGGCCTCAGGGTCCAGGTTAAAAGGCAAGGCATACGGAATGACATCCACATACACATCCGCGATCGGCTCAGGGCCGGTCAGCGTAATCGTCATGGTCTGGGTCGTTTCCCCTTCCTCTTCCACCGTCGGTTCCAGCGGAGACAGCGAAGCCGCCTGCTTGCCGGCGTAAAGAAAATCAAAATCCGTCCAGCCGAGATTCTGGGAAAACATCGCGTGAAACAAACCCACCTGAACGGTCTGAGGCAGATCATTGCGTGTCCATCCGGCAAACATAGGAGTCCAGTTGACGCCGTCCTCGCTGACCGACGGCGTGAACAGATTACCCACACGCTCCAATTTCATATAAGAATATTGATTCACATTAAGACTCGTCGCTCCGGCCTCTCCGGTTCGGGCGCCGTTGACCACATTCCAGGCGATATGTCCGGTCCAGCGCGAGAAAAAGGCGCTTTGTACCATATTTTCACCCGCGGAATTGTCGGGATTGCGAACGACCAACCCGGCGGCCTGGTGATCGACCGACAAATCATTGATGCCGGCAAACCGCGTAATCAGCACAAAGTCGCCGGTCACTTCCGTCAACAGCATCGGACACAGATCAGCCGTGCCGTCGCCGTTGATATCCCAGACGCCATCCCATCCGCCGGCGGTAGTGCCTTGAGACTGCAAACGCAGCTTTCCGTTGCCGCTTTGAATCTGCAGGCTGGGCAAATTGCCGCCCGAATAAACAACCGCCTGCCAATCGGTACCGGCAACGCCGTCAGCGACAAAATTGTGGCTCGCGTCAAACGTGTCTATCAGAGCGACAGCGGGCGCCGCCCACAACAGACAGAGCAATACCATCAATACCTTTCTCATCATCATTACTCCTAAAAAAAAGTGTCATAAAAGCCTGTCTTGCCCATGAAGGGCACATACCCTTCCACATCCTGTGCGCTAACCTGATCTACCGATCACTTGCATAAACACCCTCCTTTCCAAAAACGGGGGTCATCGGATTTGCTTTCATTTTGTGTTTTACATCATACCCATGACTCATCACATTTCACCTCCACACCGTATCCAGTCGATTATCGATACTTTGCCGTTTCCATCTCAGGAAAACGACCGAACGAACATTCTTAGGGCAAACCTTCAGCGCGAACCCGCGTTTCGTCGGCATCTGAATCGTAGTCAAACCGCAGGGTTCCGGCCCCATTATTGGCGGTCAACCGATTAGTGCGGACATATTCCTGAAGCGGTTGGCGCACATCGCCTTTGAGGACCAGGACGCCGTCCTGAATATCCACCCGTCCCTGTCGAATCAGCAGCGATCCGGCCCGAAGAACACCGGCCTTGATATTGACATAACCGGTTCCCAGCAGCGGCTCGGGCGATTGAATTTCATCACTGACGGCGCCGAGAATCAGTTGGTTGGGGATGCTCAGCCGACCGCCTTCCATATTCAAGACCCCCTGCGCCGGATAGCCCCAGCCCAGAATCATATTATCCCTCGAATCTTCGAACAGAATTGTTCCTCCTTTGAAATTCATCACGCCGTGCCCGGCCTTTTTCTCCCATGACTTGCCGATAATAATCCCGTCCCGTTTTTGGGTAATGAAAACGGTCCCGCCGCTGAGAGTGAACACCCCGTCGCCGCCGTCGCGCCGGCCGACCCAGATTTCCTCGGTCTCCAATTCTCCGCCTGTCATCTCCAGACAGCCGTATCCCCACAGGCCAATGTTGACATACTCGGCACGGGCACGATGTTGGCCCGTATGGGTATCATCAATCACACAAATACTCCGCACGGGGCGGTGCTGCAGGAACGCCGGAGAATAGGCGTCGGGCATTTCCTCGTTTTCCCAATTGACCGGATCATTCCAGAGGGATCTTGGCTGTGTGCCGGCCCAGACTCTTTCGAGACTGCGACGAACGGGGGCCGGTGATGTACGTTTGTCTTTCACGGCAATCGATCCGGATGCATCCACCGTCCCGACCTGACCAGCCGCAACCAGTTGAGAAATCGCGTTTACAGGTGAACCGCTCTTGCTGCGTAAATCGACCCGGCCCTTGAACACCTCCACGCGCGTCCAACCGTCCGGATCGACCGCCAACGTAAACTCCGTACCGTAAACCACGACCGAACCCTGTGGCGTGCTGATGGTAAAGCCCAGCCCCGTTGGCGGTACCTGAGCCAGCAATTTTCCCTGACTCAAATAGACAAGGGATTTGTCGTGCAGATCAATCTCAATTGGCGCCGTCAAAAAGACCCGTGTGCCGGTATCCAGCTCAATCAGGCCGGAACCGGCTGTCAGCGATAACGGCCCGGCAAAAACGTCCTGTCCCTCGGCCAGCATTTTGACAGGCTTGGGAAAAACAGCATTATTCAACTGAAGTACCCTGCCGATGGGCGTTCGTACCGGAGGAGCGGGGAGAAATCGGATCAACATCAAAAAGAACAGCAACGCCGCACTGGACAGGACAACGGTCAAAACAGAGGACTTTTTAATCTTGTGGGGAGGCTTTTCCACCGCCAGTTTTCCGACCGCTGGTTTGTCGTCATCCGGCGGTGTGGGCTGTTCAAACGAAGGGGCGGCTTTTTCAAGATCGGCCAGCTCTTTCCAGAACGGACCGTCGATATTGACCAGATACGCTTCAGACCAGGCGATACGATCCGAAAAATCGTACGATTTGTTAAACACCGAGATAGTCAAATAACAATGAATGTAAAAATCAAGAAGCTGCGAATCGCCCCTTAGATACGCCTGGAGAATCCGGAACTCCTCCGCGGTCAGCATCCCCTCGTGTTCTTTGATAACCAGCGTTATGATCTGTTCGTACTTATCCACACCCGACACCTCGGAATTACTCCGCCATCGATTTCAGGATACACCGCTGCAACGCCGCCTGCGTCCGCGCAATGATTTTATAAATCGCTTCCGTGGACCGCTGGACATGCCGGGAAATCTCTTTGACCTTCATCCCGCGTTCATATTTCAAACTCAGCAGTTGACGCTGCCGGGCATTCAGTCGGGCAAGGCATTTACGCAGGGCCGCAACGTAGTCCTCATAGGATTCAATCTGTGACCGGCTGCGATCTTCAATTTCCGACAGCAGCTCATCGCAGAAAATCAAGTGATCTCGTTTGAGTTTCTGGTAGTACTGTTTGATCAGATTGCGGGCAATGGCCAGGCTCCAATAAAGAAAACGTTCTTCCTGATCTTGAATGGTGTATTTTTGCCACATGATCACCGCCGCCTCCTGCATAACATCCCGCGCATCATCGGCGTTGCGTACGTTCATCAAGATATAGCAAAAAATAGACCGCTGATGCTGCATAAAAAGCCGAAAAAATTGCTTTTCTTTGTCTTGTTTCATAAGGCAACAGCACCGTTACTTAAGCATAAACTTCCTTTATACCAAATATTCGCTTTTTTTCTAAAAATTAGACACAAAATTTTACTGAACAGGTTTTTCTTGAAAAAAACAAGCGAGTTTCTATAATTCGCTTCTGGAATTATCGGAACCGGAAACAGTGTTATCACGTAAATCTGGCCGAGTGGCGGAATGGCAGACGCTGGGGACTTAAAATCCCCTGCCCGCAAGGGCGTGTGGGTTCGACTCCCACCTCGGCTACCTGTTGTTTCCGGATAACAAGAGGTGAAAACCTGTTAATAGAGAGGTGAGTATGGATCTAAAATCGATTCAGCTTCAAGATGTCCAGCAACCCCAGCTGTATCGGGGCGTTTTTCCGTATTCGGAATTCCCAAAGATGGAGTTTGAAGAACAGACCGTCCCGATGGAAATACCCGAAAAAGTTTGGATTACAGACACGACTTTCCGCGACGGCCAGCAGGCCCGCGCGCCTTATTCGCCGGAACAGGTGTTGAAAATATTTGATTTTTTCCATGAAATCAACGGCGGCACCGACCTGATTCGCCAATCGGAGTTTTTCCTGTACTCCGATCGCGACCGCAAGGCGGTCCGGCTGTGTCAGGAACGCGGATATGATTTCCCGGAAATCACCGGCTGGATTCGGGCCACGCCGTCGGACTTCAAGTATGTCACACAAATGGGGCTGAAGGAAACCGGTATTCTGACCAGTGCCAGCGATTATCACATTTTTCTGAAACTCAAAAAGACCCGTTCGCAGGCCATGCAGTCGTATCTGGACATCGTCAAGGCGGCCCTGGACAGCGGCATTAACCCCCGGTGTCATTTTGAGGACATCACGCGGGCTGACTATGACGGTTTTGTGCTGCCCTTTGCAGCGCGGCTGATGGAACTGTCGCAGGCGTATAAGGTACCGGTCAAGATTCGTCTGTGCGATACGCTGGGCTTTGGCGTGCCTTATCCGAACGCCAAACTGCCGCGGTCGCTGCCGAAACTGATCGCGGGATTGCGAAAAATCGGCGTACCGGCCGAATGGATGGAATGGCATGGCCACAATGATTTCCATAAGGTGCAGGTGTGTGCGGCCACCGCCTGGCTGTATGGCTGCGCCGTAGCCAACTGCGCAATTTTCGGCGTCGGCGAGCGAACCGGCAACCCCCCGCTTGAAGCGCTGGTGGTTGAACACGCCCAGCTCAAAGGAACCGACAGTCGCATCAATTACGCGGCCATCACCGAGCTGGCGCAATACGCCAACAAAGAGCTGGGCTTCAATATCCAGCCGAACTATCCGCTGGTCGGACGGGACTTTAACGTTACCCGTGCGGGGATTCACGCCGACGGTTTGCTGAAAAACGAAGAGATTTACAACTGCTTCGATACGTACAAATTGCTCAAACGGCCGGTCGGCGTCGCGATTACCGACAAAACCGGCGCGGCCGGCATCAAACACTGGATCGAAGATCGCTATCAGATTGATATTGCCAAGCAAGACCCCCGCGTCATTGCGATCAAAGACCGTATTGACCAGGAATACGCTGCGGATCGGATGTCGGCAATTTCCGACGACGAAATGGAAGCGTGGACCCAAGAGGTCTTCGCAGATAAGCTTCCCCCCAAGAGGTGATGGATTTGGCTGCACGACGGATCGAAGCGATTTTGTTTGATCTGGGCGATACGCTGCTGCATTTCGGCAAGCTGAGCAAGGGACGGCTGCTTGACGAGGCGATGCGGCGGTCGTATGCCTATTTGCAGGAACACAATCAGCCGGTAGGCTCCTTTCGAGTCTATCGGCTGCTGCATCTATGGGGCATTCGCTGGCACTTGCTGCGGTCGTGGCTGACGGGCAATGACTTCAATTCGCTTGAACTGCTCAAGACATACGGCGCCAAAAACGGGCTGAATCTGGCGCCCGAGCAATGGGAAGAGTTAAACTGGCGATGGTACGAGAAGCTGGCCGAAGCCAGCGCCGTGGAGCCGGGCACGCAGGAGGCGCTGGACCGGTTGACCCGAATGGGGCTGAAGCTGGGCGTCCTGAGCAACACATTCATCCACAAATGCAGTCTGGAACGCCATCTTGAGCAGGAAGGACTGCTGCGGTATTTCCCGGTACGACTGTATTCGTATGAGTTCCCGTGGCGAAAACCGAATGTCAGGATTTTTCAGGAGGCCGCTTGTCGAATCGAAGTTGATCCGCGACATATTATGTTCGTGGGAGATTTGATTGACAAAGATATTACCGGTGCGCTGGCGGCGGGTATGACCGCGGTTCTGAAATGCGGGCATGCCAATGCCGGCAAACCGCTGCCGCAGGGAGCATTCCGCATCGACAAAATTGCCGAACTGCCCGCCGTTATCGAAAAACTGAACGCTGACAATACATCCCGAGAACAATGATGGACACCCCCCCCGCCTATCAGAAATGCATCAATCCGAAGTGTTCGGCCACGTTTGGCTGCGAAGAGGTCCTGTTTCAATGCCCGACCTGCGGCGATTTGCTGGATATCTGTTACGACTGGAACACCGTCGCCCTGCCGAAAACACTGGCCGACTTTGCCGGGCGATGGGCAAAGCGAAATGAACGGCTGGATTTTTCCGGGGTGTGGCGGTTTCGGGAGTTGCTGGATTTCTGTCCGGATCGCTGCAAAGTCAGCATTGGCGAAGGGCAGACACTCTTGCAGCAAAATGGCGCCCTGGCGGCTGAGTTGGGAATGAACCCGGACGGTCTGTTCCTTCAGTACGAGGGCATGAATCCGTCAGGGTCGTTCAAGGACAACGGCATGACCGCGGCGTTCAGCCATGCCCGAATGGTCGGCGCAACAGCCAGTGCGTGCGCCTCAACCGGCAACACCTCGGCTTCGATGGCTTTATACGCTCATAGCGGCGGGCTGAAGGCCACGGTTTTTATCGGTCAAGGCAAGATTGCCTTTGGCAAACTAAGCCAGGCGATGGACTACGGTGCGCAGACGATCCAAATCGAGGGCGATTTCGATGACTGCATGCGTCAGGTACAGGACGTGTGCCGTCAATTAAAGATTTATCTGGTCAACTCGCTCAACCCGTTCCGGCTGGAAGGTCAAAAAACGATTATGTACCGCATCATTGAGCAGCTCGGCTGGGAAGCGCCGGACTGGATTATCGTGCCCGGCGGCAACCTCGGCAACAGCAGCGCCTTCGGCAAGGCCTTTATGGAGCTTCAGACGCTGGGCTTGATTGATCGTGTGCCGCGTCTGGCGGTGATTAATGCCGTCGGCGCCAATACGCTGACAGAACTCTACCATGACAAAAAACTGCGATGGAATAACGGTCATACCGACAATGACGCCATCAAGGCCTATTATGACGGGCTGGATGCCGCAGGTTTTCGCCCGCACACCGTCGCCTCGGCGATTGAAATTTCTCGACCGGTCAATCTGAAAAAGTGCCTGCGGGCGTTGGAGGTCTGCAATGGCGTAGTCCTGGCGGTTACGGATGAAGAGATCCTCGACGCCAAGGCCCAGATCGGAAAGACCGGCCTGGGTTGTGAGCCGGCCTCAGCGGCGACCATCGCAGGGCTGAAACATCTGCTGGCTGAGGGAACCATCGGTAAAGATCAGCGCGTCGCCTGTGTCCTGACCGGCCATCCGCTCAAAGATCCCAACGCCACGGTTGATTATCACAGCCAAATGCAGCGCCCGTTCAGTAATCCGCCAATGCACGCGGCCAATGATCTCGATAAAATTATCGCGCTGATCAAATAGAATTGGAATCCAGACATATTGAAATGAGAAAATTGACAATCCCGGCGATTGTGTTGAGTTCGATGATGTGTTGCGCCTCGGCACTGAGCGGACAGGCGCTGCCGTTGGAGGGCGTGTGGCGATTTGCCTTGGATCCGGATGACCGGGGGGTTGCACAGCGATGGTTTGCCGGGGACCTGGACACGGAGGATTTGATTCGACTGCCCGGCTCGCTCCAGGAGCAGGGATTTGGCAATAAGCCCTCGCGCCATACGGAATGGACATCCGACATCGGCTTTCGGCTTCTGGGCGATGAACGATTTGCATCGTATATACAGGCCGAGGAGTTTTTGTCCCCTTTCTGGCTGACCCCAAAGCGACATTATGTCGGCCCGGCATGGTATCAGCGGTCGGTAACGATCCCCCAGGACTGGAAGGGACGTCGGGTTGTTCTCCACCTGGAACGGCCGCACTGGCAGACAACCGTATGGGTCAACGATACCCTCGTCGGAACACAGAACAGCCTCGGCACGCCCCACGAATATGTCCTGACAGACATGCTCGGTCCCGGCCGACACCGGCTGACGATACGTGTGGACAATCGCGTGCTGATTCCAGTTGGAAATGACGCGCATAGCGTCTCGGATCAGACACAAACCAACTGGAACGGCATCATTGGCAACATTGGCCTGATCGCACAGAATCCGGCGATCTGGTTTGAGGATGTGCAGGTGTATCCCGATGTCAAAGCCCGGACAATAACAATCTCAGCAGCGCTGGGCACGGCCTGCTTTGAAACCCTTGAGGGAACACTGCGGCTGTGCGCGGAATGTTTTAACAGCCCCGCGGCGCATCGCGTGCCGGAGCGAACCGTGCCGCTGGAATTACCCCCTGATAAACGTCGATTTGAGATTGAGTACGCTATGGGTCGCGACGTTCAGCTTTGGGACGAATTCTCGCCAGCTCTGTACCGATTGACTTTGACCTTTGCTCCCAACGACCAACCGGAACCCATTGAGCATACGGTGACCTTCGGAATGCGCCAGTTGGGCCTGGATGGCACACAATTTACCATCAACGGACGCCGCGTTTTTTTACGCGGCACACTCGAATGTGCTATCTTTCCCAAGACCGGTTATCCGCCGATGGACACAGCGTCCTGGAAACGCATCATGCGCATTATTCAGGCGCATGGGCTGAACCATCTGCGGTTTCATTCCTGGTGTCCACCGAAAGCTGCGTTCGTGGCCGCTGACGAAATGGGGGTGTTCATTCAAGCCGAGGCCTCCACATGGCCGCGCTTTGGACAGGGCACGCCGGTGGATAGCTGGATTTATGAGGAAGGCGGCCGAATGCTCAAAGCCTACGGCAATCATCCATCGTTTATTTTGATGGCGCCGGCCAATGAACCGCACCCTCATGGCGAGCCGCGCGATACCTTTCTGACCCGTTTGATTCAAACCTGGTCAGAGCAGGACAGCCGCCGATATTATACCGCCGGTTCCGGCTGGCCGGCCATCGGGGCCAACGAATTTCACGTGATGCACTATCCACGCCTTCAGCAGTACCCGACACTGCGGCTAAACGAACGCCCGCAAACCGCCACGGACTACCGCGATCATGTAAACCGTTATGATGTCCCCGTCATCAGCCACGAGATTGGCCAGTGGTGTGTTTATCCCAATCCGGCCGAGCGGTTCAAATATGACGGCGCGCTGCGCGGCGGCAACATCGAAATTGCCCGCGACATGCTCGATAAAGCCGGTTTACTGCACCTGGGCCATGACTTTTTCATGGCTTCGGGGATGTTTCAAGTGCGTCTTTACAAGCAGGAAATCGAGGCCGCCCTGCGCACGCCGGGATTCGGCGGCTTTCAATTACTGGATCTGCATGATTTTCCCGGCCAGGGAACCGCTCCGGTCGGCGTGCTGGACTGTTTCTGGGAACCCAAAGGTTACGTATCGGCCGAAGCGTTCAGCCGTTTCTGCGG
>DSDR01000229.1 GCA_011048645.1 Phycisphaerales bacterium | reverse complement strand
GAAGCAAATACCGACATCTCATCGGAACCCGTTGATGAAACCACTGACATTGAACCGGAGAACCCATAATGCCGACGTATGATTATCAATGTGACGCCTGCGGCCATGCGTTTGAACAATTCCAGTCCATTACCGCCTCGTCGCTAAGAAAATGTCCCCACTGCGGTAAACTCAAACTGAAACGCCTGCTGGGAACCGGCGCCGGGCTGATTTTCAAGGGCAGCGGCTTCTATCAAACCGACTATCGTTCAGAAAGCTATACCCAAGCCGCCCAAAAGGACAAACCCGCCGCCCAAACAAAGTCAGCAGACAAAAAAGAGTCGCCCGCGGCAGCAAAAACCGAAACCAAGACAACGACAAACCAATCGTCAAACAATCAATCGTAAGACGGACTTTGCTCCGTCTTTTTTATGTCATGCAGGGAGAGATGTATGTCCTATACACCCAGTACCGAACGCTATGCCACTATGGAATATCGCCGCTGCGGTCGAAGCGGGCTAAAACTGCCGGCCTTGTCGCTGGGGCTTTGGCACAACTTCGGCGGCGTCGATGCATTCGAAACCGCCCGCGAACTGATTCATACCGCACTGGACCACGGTATCACTCACTTTGATCTGGCCAACAACTACGGCCCGCCGCCGGGCAGCGCCGAGGAAACGTTCGGCCATATTCTCAAATGCGATCTGGCTGCCTGGCGCGACGAACTGATTATCAGCACCAAGGCCGGGTATCTGATGTGGCCCGGGCCCTACGGCGACGGCGGCTCACGCAAATATCTTCTAAGCAGCCTGGATCAATCCCTTCGACGGATGGGACTGGAGTATGTTGACATTTTCTACTCACACCGTCCGGATCCCGAAACCCCGCTGGAAGAAACGATGGACGCCTTGGCGCAAGCCGTGCGGTTGGGCAAGGCCCTGTATGTCGGCGTATCGAACTATCCACCCGACCTGACCCGCCGAGCCGCCGCCCTGCTCAAAGAACGCGGCATCGGCCTGCTGATTCATCAGCCGCGGTATTCGCTGCTGGTACGGGACATCGAAACCAACGGTCTGCTCGACACACTCGACGAACTGGGGACCGGCTGCATCTGCTTTAGTCCGCTGGCGCAGGGACTGCTGACGGACAAATATCTTCAGGGGATTCCCGCCGGGTCCCGCGCGGCCAAAACGCACGGCTTTCTCAAAAAAGAAACCATCACGCCGGACCTTGTCAAAAAGCTGAATACCCTGAACACCATCGCCGTCGAACGCGGCCAGACATTAGCTCAGATGGCCCTGGCGTGGGTATTGCGCCAACCGGCAGTCACCAGCGCCCTGATCGGCGCCAGCCGTCCCGAACAACTGCTGGACAATCTGGCGGCCTTGAAGCATACCACGTTCACCGAATCAGAACTGGAATTACTCTAACGATTTTCTTTCATCGAGACGCTTTGCCCTTGACCGATTGACCGATGCGTGTTAATCTGACGCCGATCAATTGAAAGGAATTGCTGATATGGATATATTGTTTCCTGCGGCGTTGCGGATTATCGCAGCGGTTGCGCTGATCTATTTCGGGCTTGGGCTGTTCAATATCCACTGGCTGATGCGCATTCGCGCCATCGCGGCATTGGCGGTTGGTGCAATGCTGGTCGGCGGGTTGGGCTGGCCGCTGGTTCGTCCGGATCTGCCGATTGCGGCGATCACGCTTGTCAACGGCTCTGTCAGCGTATCCGGCGCGGTATTGTGTGTGTTATTGGCGTTTGCGGCAGGTTTTCTTGCGTTTTTTGTCTCATGGCCGGCAGGTAAAATCCTTGCTCCCTATGCCGCACCGACGGGGCTGGCCATCTGGGCGATGACCAGCGGCAATATGCATCGGCTACTGCTGGATCATCATCAGCCGGCCCAGCGACAGGCGCTTTACGCAGCGCTGCGATGGGAAGGTTTTTTTTGGCTGCTGATCTGTGTGGCAGGCTATCTGGGTGTTCTGGTCGCTTCGCGACTGGCAGGCTCCAAAATTGTCATTCTCGGCCAATTCGACAGCGATAAACCCAAGGGCATAACCATTATGACCCATGTCTTGTTGGCAATGGGCGCGACGATTCTTGTCGGGTGGTTTGCCTTGGGTGTATTTGTTCAGGACATCCACCAGCCCGACCCCCGGCTCGGTATGGTCGTCGGCCAACCCGGTAACCGACAGATTGCATTCGGCGTATTCACGACATTTTGCATTGCCGCGTATCTGGTTAAACATACTCTTAAAATCGGGTATCTGCCGGTCGCAGCCGCCTCGGTTGTGCTGACTTTTTTGGGGGCCACTCAACTACTTCGCGGCGATACGCTGTCTCATCTTGCCGGGAATTGGCCGATTGCCTATTTCAATCACGCCGTCAACGCCATTACGCCCCTTCAAATGGTGGCCTTTGCCGTACTCGGTGCGATTACCGGATATTGGATGGCCGTTAAATTTCACCACCCCACATGGAAAACACATTAACGTCCGATAAGTCCGCCCGTTTCCTGCTGTTGTCGGATTGGTCGCCCTCCCTAAATAACTTTAAGTTCATTTAGATAAATGAGTTACAGTTAAACCAACCGATTCTGATAAGTTTTTTTGCGTCTTTTGCATTTTTTCATTACGCCGGTGCCTGCCGATTGCCGAAAAAATTGGCGTCCCGCAAAGAGGAAATACGATGTAGGATTAAAAAATTTCGCTCAATGCGGGGCAATCCGACGTATTAAATTATGAAAAAGGCTATGTGGCACGGTTTTTGTTTGAGTTTCACGAATCCGACCGGCATAAGCAAAGGAGTTATGGATGTTGGTTTTAAGCAGACAAAAGGATGAGTCGATTATGATCGGCGACGATGTCGAGATCGTCATTGTTGATGTGCGAGGCGACAAGGTGCGACTGGGCATCAACGCTCCGCGCAGTATCGCCGTTCATCGGAAGGAAATCTATCTGGCGATCCAAAAAGAGAAAGAGAGTCAAAAAGTCGCCAACAATCATTAACCTTTTCTGTCTTTCGCTTCGCCGGCGCTTTATCCAGCCGAAATCCGGAGTACTCCACTTTTCTTTTCAAACCGGACACAGAGTGTCTTTAAGTCATACGATACAGTATCCGTGATGGTCTCATCCACATCGCTCGGACACCCCATCGATTAAAAATCCAGCGTTGTGATGCCCTCCTGTATCGCATACTTGGTCAAATCCGCCAGGTTGTCCAGCCCCAGCTTTTGCATAATCCGATGCCGCATCGACTCAATCGCTTTGGGAGTCGCCTCCAATGCTATGGCGATTTCTTTTGTGGTTTTGCCTTCAACCATTAACTGAAGCACTTCTGTTTGATGTCCGGTCAGTTTTCGTGAAACCGTTTGGAAAGCGTCGCGACCAATCATCTCGGCGTAATCATCGGCCATAAGCTGGGCCGCTCGCGGGCACAGATAAATCTCACCGGCCAATGCGGCCTGTATGGCCAACGGCAACTGCTCAAGGGCATGGGACTTGAGTACATATCCTGAGACGCCGAATTTGATCAACTCACGCAAATAGTTGCGACGATTATACGCCGTCAGAATGATGATGCGGCAATGAGGGCAGCGCGAACGAATGCGATGAGTCGCTTCAATGCCATTCATCAGCGGCATCTTCACGCAGGACGGCCTTTCGGAGCATGTGCGGTAATGAGAATCCGCCATGCGGTTATGATTCACAGGCTAAAAGCCCGCGCTATAAGAGAGACCGGATGGAGTACCGGTATGTTCTGCTCGCACAGTATTTCAATCTGCATCTTGCAGGCGGCGCATTCGGTCAGGATGATGTCGGGGCGGTCGGCGTCAATCGCATCCTTGATCGACTTTCCGATTGCCGCCGATAAGTCGCGGTTTTTGGCCTGCATTCCGGCTGTACCGGCCAGTCCGCAGCAGCCGGCGTTGAGATCCTGCACCTCCAACCCATACAGATCGCCGAGTAATCGCGGCGTCAGGGCGGTATCCCGAAGCGGCTTGAGATGGCACGGCGTATGATAGGCAATGCGTTTGCCCGAAAACAGACGAGCACTCGTCTTTAGTCGGCCGCGAAGTTCCGGATGCGCGGTAAGTAATTCGTCCAGATAAGCCATCAGCTCCGTCGTTTGCCGTGAAACGCTTTGGGCCGTATCCGAATCGTCGATGAAATGCATTTCCGGGCCCAGACACAGCGCCGCACTCGGTTCGGAACAGACCACCCGATACCCCATCGCCGCATAGGGGCCCAATCGGCGAAGATTGAAGAGTAAATCCTTTCGCGCCCTGTCCAGATGGCCATAGACAAACGCCGGCATCGGGGCCGGACGCTGTTCGGGTACAGCGACCGTCACATTCGCACGGCGCAGCACATCCAGGACCGCCCTGCCTACGCTGTGGTCGTTGTAATTGACAAAGCTGTCCACAAAATACACCGCATGGTCAACTGGCGATTTTAACGTCTCCGATTTGGCCGTTAAGACCTGCGCCTTGCGCACAAATGATCCCCGTTCAAAATGCGGCAACGGACGATTGCGATCCAGCCCGATCGTCTTTTCCAGCAGCCACCGCACGATGCTCCATCTCATCATTCGGTTGCTTAGCGGTGAAAACGCACAGGCGGCGACGCTCAGCCAACGATTGTGAATCAAAACCAACTCCGCCGCCGTAAAGCCGGTATGTTTGGCAAGCTGCGCCCGCGCTTCGATGATCAAGCGGGACATATCCACGCCCGCCGGACACTCAATCGAACACATTTTGCAGTTAATACACAAAGCCAAGTGTCTTTTTAATTCGGCATCGTCCAGCGGCCGCCCGTCCTTCTCGGCGGCCATCCAGGCGGCGATGAGATTTGCCTTGGCCCGTGTGGTTGCCACTTCCTCGCCTGTTCCGCGAAACACCGGACACATCCGCGCGCCGGGGCCTGTCGCCAGACACACCCCACAGCCGTTGCATTGTTCGACCTCCAGCCGAAACACTTCCGGCGTAAGATGCAGTTCCGGCGTAAACGGCGCGGCCGAAGCCAGCGACTCGACCCGCAGATTCTTAACCATTATATCCGGATCGTCATTGATGATTTTACCCGGATTGAACAGGCCGTGCGGGTCAAACAGTGCTTTAACGCCCTTGAGCAGCTCATAATACGCATCGCCGTATTGCCGCCGAACGAACGCCGCCCGCAGCAAGCCGTCGCCGTGTTCGCCGCTGATTGAGCCGCCCAGAGACCAGGCCAGCGAAAAGACCTCCTCGGCAATGCGCCGCATTGCCTTCAGGTCTTCGGCCTTGCGCAAATCCAGATAAGGCCGGATATGCAGTTCGCCGTCGCCGGCGTGGCCGTAATAGGCCGTGGGGAAATGGTACCGCTTACTGATGTTTTCCAGTCCGGCGATGTAGGCGTCAAGCCGTCGATGATCCACCGAAACGTCTTCAATAAACGCCAGGGGATGGGCCTGTCCCGACCCGCGATTGAGCAGCGGCACGGCGTCTTTGCGCGACTTCCAGAGATGCGCCTGTCGCGGCGCATCGAGAAACTCCGTCGCTCGCGTCGCCAGATCGCCTACCGCCTTGACGGTCGCGGCGATCTTGTCCCGTACCGTCTCGACTGTCGGCCCGGAATGCTCCACCAGCAGCGTGGCGGCACAGTCAGTTGGCAGCACATCGCGATATTGCGGCAGTGCGTCGCGTGCCATGGCCGCCAGAGTCTTATCCATCAGTTCGCAGGCGTCGGCGCCGCTTTCGACAATAATCGGCACAGCTTGGGCCATCGCTTCAAAACCGGCGAACTCAAACTGCACCAGCCCCACTGTCTTTGGCAACGGTACTGTGCGCAGCGTTATTTCAGTAAATATTCCCAGCGTTCCTTCCGAGCCGGTCAGCAAACGCGCCATATTGACAGCGCCGTCGGCAACCGCGCCGTTGAGTGTATAAGCGCAGCGATTGCGCTTCGTGGCCGGCTGCGATTGGGCGATGAGCTGTTCGCTGGGTTCGAGCAATCGCAGGCAGCCTTCGATCAGTCGCCGAACCGCCGGTTCGGCGCCGTCTTGCGGCCGCATTCCATTGCGAAAATCGCACACCGTCCCATCGGCCAGCACCGTTCGCAGAGACTGAACGTGGTCGCTGATGAATCCGTATCGCAGGGAATGCGCTCCGGTGGCATTATTGGCCACGATTCCGCCGATGACCGCTCGATTGCCGCTGGATGGATCCGGCCCGATCTTCCGCCCCTGACGAGCAAGGCAGCGGTTCAACTCGTCCAATACCACGCCCGGCTGAACCCGAACCCACGATCCATCGTCGGCTGTCTGCACAATCCGCGTCATATAGCGCCGCATATCCAGCACGATGCCGTCCGTCAGAGACTCGCCTGCTACGCCGCTGCCGGCGCCTCGTGCGGCAATGGGAATGTTATTCTCAACGGCGTAACGCACCGTCGCAACGACATCGGCTTCCGTGCGCGGCATCACCACACATCCGGGCATCATCCGATAGATGCTGGCATCGGTACTGTAAGCGATGCGATTAAAGACATCCACTCGCACGTCGCCTGCTATTTGCCCGGCCAGATCGGATCCTATCGCTTCGATTGTCTTTGTTGTCGTCAACGTGTTAACTCCTCATCTTGTGAACGCGGCAAGAACCGGCCGAAAGCAATCGGCAAAGCGACTGGGCGGACGGCGTATCCGCGGAAAACACCACCGCCGCATCGGTACAACGCACTATTTGTTCGCTCTGCTCAAGCCTATTGAGATAAGGCGCATTGAACAACACGATATCATAGGTACGCCTTGCCTCAGCCAGCATTTGTTCCCACTTGGCCGGACTAAGCGTTGACACACAATGCGCCGGCCAGACAGATAAATTCTTGACCGGTGTTTTCACGGGCAACGCCGAAGCATCCGTACCGTGTACTTCAAAGACGTGCGCCACCGCGTCGCGTTTTGTATCCAGATCAATCAACAGGCATTGATGAGAATTCGCCAGCCGTACTGCAACGTTGACCGAAACGGTTACCGGCAAATCGCGCAGACTGCCGGCTGCCAGAAGGATAATGCGGGCTTGTCCATTTATTTTTGCTTGGCCGCTGAGCAGCGTACAGCACTCGGAAACCACATCCGCCTTCGAGCCGGCCGATGCAGAGACCGGCGTCTTTTTCTTTCGTCCCACCAGCAGCGCCGCCAGACCGCATACAAACACAACAAAGAAAACACCGGCCGCGGCGGCATACAGCCAGGGACTATACATCAACGCATTAAACCATTCCGGAAGCCCTTGGGCAAATGCGGCATTCATAGCGGTCAATTCGGGAACGGCCTTCGGATCGAAGCAGACGCGGCTTCATGGCCGCAAAAACGCCGGATGTCCTTCTGTACAATGTCGCTGAGCAGCGTCTGCTGGTAGTCCGACAGGTATTCATCCTGACGGCTCAGAAACCGGTGGGTGTGTGCGATCCGTTGCGGTCGGGATGATGAGGACGACCCCCCTGCCGAAGGCGCATTCGAAAAATACTGTTCCATGACATGTTCAATCGCTCCGTTTTGCGTCGGCTTGCCGGATCGCTGCAATTGACGACGGCGGGCGGTGGATGCCTTGCGCTGTTCGGCCAAAATCTGTTCGGCCAGATTAAAGCCGGGAATATCCTCTGCGGCCAGCTTTTGCTCAAGGTGTACATCGTCTTCGGAAATGACCTCCTCGCACGGCTCACAGTACGGCTCCGGCTGCGGGTCATCGACGGCGTCCTGCATCGCCCATTCCTCCTCCTGCCGACCAAGCTGCGTTCGGACGTCTTCAATTGCCTCCGTCAGCTCGGCGTTTTCACGCAGCAGCCGGGCATTGTCGGCGTCAACCTGTTCCATCCGTGATTCGGCGTTTGAAAGCTCCGCACGAAGCGATTCCAGTTCGCGCTGCCGCTCAAGCAGCGTGCGAGCCGCAGCTTCCTGAGCCGCTTTCATGGCGTCGATCGTTTTGGCCCATTCAAGGGTCTGCTCTTCAAGTCGTTTTTCGACATCTTCTTTTTGCTGATCCGCTCGGCGAAGCTGTTGAGCCTGCTCAGCCAGCGTGGCGGCGTATTCCTCAACGCAAAATTTAAGGGCCGAAAGCTCGTTGATTTTCTCGGCAAGCTGATGTTCCAAATCCTCAATCCGCTGCTGTTTGTCGGCGGCGAATCGGGCCGATTCGTCAAGACTCCGCTTGAGCTGTTGATTACTTTCCTGGAGTTTGTCGATTTCCTGAATTTTTTCATTCAATCGGTCGATGTTTTCTTGCAGTGCGGCCTGGATCTTGGGCGCCGGTTGAGTGGGCTTGGGCGGGTCCGGCTCGCCGGCGTCGTTGGCGGTGTTATTGGTGCTGGTCTTGTGCAGCGTCTCAAACGGCAGGATTCGAGCGCCAACCGCCTGACTTGAAGGCCTCGGATCCGATGCGTCATCTTTTTGTTGTTGTTGTTCTTGGGTACTATTATCTTGATTTTCAGATTGCGCTGGATGCGCAGGTTGTATGGATTGTATGGGCTGGCCCACTTGGCCGGCGTGTGGCTGAGTACCGGACGTCGATTCGGCGCGGACAGCCCCAGCGGCGGATTGCATCACTTTTTGCAACTGCGCTTTACATTGCAGGATGTCGTCATCTAGTTCGATTTTTTTTTGATGTTCGCTTTGCATCCGACCCTCCGATCAGCATTCTGTCATAAAACTCATTACAAGTCAGTATAGACCAACACACGGAGAAAATCAAGCCGTCCGGCGCATCGGCTTGCGAAATCGTCGTATTTCCACAGCGATTAAATTGCCGCTATGCCGTTCTATTTCCGGGCCGGCCCGAGGGAATACAGGGTATAACTGCTCAAATTAAAGTGGCTTAAAATGTCCTCTATATCCTGAACGGTTACCGCTCGAATATGGTCAATGTCTTGTGCCGTCGAAAGATACTCTTGGCGATAGACCCAGTTGAAGCCCAGGTTGACCAGCCGTCCCATGGGCTGTTCGCTTTTGAGGGCCACCGAGCTGAGGACTTTGTTGCGAGCCGACTCCAATTCCTCGGCAGTGACGCCGTTTTTGGCGATCTCGGCAAAAAGTGAATTGAGTATCTCCTCCACCCGGTCGGCGTTTTGAGGATCGCAGCAGATATAGCTGCAAAACGCCCCGGCGGCGTCCATCGAGGCCAACTCGAGAAATGCCGTATCGGCCAGGGCGGGGTCAACCAGCGACCAGAAATAACGCGAACCGGTACTGTCGCCGAGGATCACGCTGAGCAGCTTGGACGCGTACCAGCGGTCGTCCTGCATTGAAACGGCCGGACTGTACAAAGCCAGATGCTGTCGGATCAGGCCGACCTTTTGGTCATAAACCTTTTTCGGCTCGCTTTGGTGAGACGGCAGCAGGCGCGCCGCATCGGATGACGACCAGGAGCCGCAGTGCCGCTCGACCTGAAGACTGAGTTGATCAAAGTCGAAATGGCCGCAGCAGGCCAGTGTGATGTTGTTGGGGGCGTAACGCCGGGCAAAGTAGCTGCGCATCTGCTCGACGGTTAAATCGGTGATGCTCTCGATGGAACCGAGGACGCTGTGGCCGCAGGGATGATCCTTGAAAAACAATTCTCGACCGCGATCAAAAACCAGAAACTCCGGCATATCCAAATACATCGCGATTTCTTCAAGAATCACCTGCTTTTCGAGGTCAAAATCTTCCTTGCGCAGCGAGGGACGCATCAATTGCGCCCACAAGGCAGTGACCGCATCGAGGTATTCCGGCAGTACCGCCGCGTAATAAACGGTATTTTCCTCGCTGGTAAAGGCGTTGTATTTGGCGCCGAGACGGTCGAAGGCCTCGTTGACCTCCAAAGCCGAAAGCGTCTGGGTACCTTTGAACAGCATATGCTCCAGAAAATGCGATACACCGCTGATTTCCGACGACTCGTCGCGCGAACCGGTACGCACGAAAAAACCCAGCGCCGTCGATTGGGCGGCGGGATTGATTTCACCGATCATTGTCAAACCGTTGTTAAGCTGTCTGTGTTTGAATTCCATAGTCGTCTATACTCGTATCTCTTTGGGGCCGATGGTTACGGCGGTAAAGGTTTCAAAGGGATGCTGCCTTAAAAAATCAAGAACCGAATCGACGGTTAAGCGTTCAATCCCCTGTCGAATTTCCTCCAGCGTACGCACCCGACCGAGCAGAAAGTAATCGCCCGCGATTCCCGCCGAGCGAGCGCTGGTCGATTCGCTTTTCATAATCAGCGAACTTTTCAGACCGACTTTGGCCCGTTGCAACTCATCTTCAGTGATGCCGTCCTGGAGTCGCTGAAACTGTTCCCATAGGACATCGAAGGTCTGCTGCGCCTTGTCGGGGGTTGTGCCCGCATAACAGGATATACCGGCGAAATCCCTGAGCGTATGATACCGCGCCCCGACGGAATAGCACAGGCCTCGCTTTTCACGCACCTCGGTAAACAGACGGCTGCTCATCCCGCCCGACAAAATCGAAACCGCCGCCATCGTTTCGTAATAATAGCCCGCTCCGATAGGCGGCATGGCGGTCATCAGCCCGATGTGCACCTGGGCGCCGTCGTTCGGATAATGTGTATAAGGCCGCGATTGAATAACCGGCTTAACCGTCTGCGCCTGTCCGACGCCCGGCCGACTGAATAGCTGCTCCACACGCCGACAAATCGTTTCAAACTCATAATTGCCCGCTACCGAGATAATGATTTGCGATGGCTTGAATAATTGTCCGACAATGCGGGCGCATTGGTCGGCGGTCATCGCCAACAACTCAGGTTCTTTACCCTGGCCGGGACGACCGAACGGATCCGGATAAAACTGCTCATACAGCAGCAGCATCACTTTGCTGCGCGGGTCGTCATCAAGGCTGTGCAATTCTTCAACCGCCAGCTTACGCGACAGTTCAAACTGCGCTGCGTCCAGCCGAGGGGACAGCAGAATATCGGCGTACAGATCCAAAGCCGGCTCCAGATTGCCCGCTTCCAGCGCCGCATTGAACGTCAGATGGTTAGCGGTGATGGTGGTATTGCGATGGATGCCTAAGCCGTCCAGCGCTTCGACCAGCCGGCGACTGTCGCGGTTTCCCGCGCCGCGGAACAGCCAGTCGGCCAGAATCGACGCCGCCCCGCAGCAGTCGTCGGGCAGACAGGAAGCGCCGCCCGGCGTCAGTATATGAAACGAGACAGACTGAACATGGTTCATCCGTTCGCCCACCAGTGTCAAGCCGTTGGATAACTGATAAAAATCCATTTTCGTCATTGTCAATCCGTGATTTTCCTTTTGAACCCAGGCACTAACCTATCCATCCCGTCTGTCCGTTCTAAACAACCGCCTTGGCAATCTCACGACGGCTGAACACCCACATCCCGAACAGCAGAATTACCGCGGCCTTGGCAAACAGCGTCATTAAAACCGTCATTGCCAAAAACGTTCCCTCAATCAGACGTCCGTTGATGATATAATGCGATGGGTTATAAACGCCGTCAAATTGCGGCAGCATCCAGAGCACCGGACGCAGAGTAAAGTTGTAAATCAATCCCATGGCCACACCCAATCCGTCGAACGAGTCAACAATAAACGTGTTGGCCGTTCCCGCCAGAAACGCGACAAGACAAACCAAAATGGCCACCGGAAACGATAACCACGTCGTCAGCGAAACCCCCAGCGCCGCCAGAAAGGCCAGCCGCACATAAATCAGAAGCAGCGACCGGACAAAGTTGCCGGTAAACGAGCCGCTGTGAAACAGTACCTCCACATCGTCAAGAATGACCGTCGTATAATTCAACGATGGATTATTGAAAAACGCCACCGACAAAAAACCATCGTCCGCAACGGCGTTAGCTGGAACGGAAAACTCATGATACGTGCGTATCGACGCATCACGCTGCACCTCATAAATGGGCGTCTTGACTCGATCCAGCCCCGTTTCGATTTGACGCAGGTCCCCAATCCGCCATGTTCCGTAAATTGTATCGTCCGGCAGCGCCGTGGTCGCCTCAAGTTTGAAGCGTATAAAGATCATCGCATCGGGGTCATCGGGAATTTTGAGTCGAACACCCCCGAAATCCCACCGCTTGGATCGCCCGGGCGGACAGGACTTGGCAATCAATCGCTCCTGGGCCAGCAATTCCCGCAAGGCCTGATAATGACTCATGTCACGCGGAATTTGGCCGCTGTCGCGAAGCATTTTGAACCGTTCTTCAGCGGATTGGCGCAATTGTTCTTCATCGTAAGTGACCTTCAATCCGGAGCGGGCCGTGTAAAATTCCGCCCGGATGCGCTCGTCCTGCACGGAGTCGATTTCCACCAGCTTCGGAATGGTCAGCGTCAGGCCGTAAATAATCGCGCCGAAGACCGCCAGCAGCACGCCGTTCAAAATCAAAATGCCGATGAGTTTTCCCGCGACAATTTGATAGCGACGCACCGGCTTGGTAACCACCAAATACAGATGGCGGCGTTTGAGATCATTGCTCAGCGTATAAGTGGAAATCGCGATGGTCAGTATGCACAACAAAAGACTGACCAGTCCGAGACCGTAACTGACAAACGTCTGCAATTTGCCCAGCGGTGTGCCGTCGCCTTCCATCACGACGCTCATCAGCGGCAGCAGCACGACCAGCAGTACAATGACCGCCAGGGCCACCTTCATTCGAACCGCCTGCGAAAGAGTATTTCGTACAATCGCCCAGAGACTATGCATTCCGTTCGTCTCCACTGTCTTGCGGCCGTGTTGCCTCAGTGCTGCCGTCGGACTTGCCTTTGCGCTCGATCAAACTCTCAAGCACATCTTTTTTGACCTTCTCAACCGGCTCGGACGGGGCGGCGTCGGTTTTGTCGGTCCCGGTTTCGGCGTCCGGCTTGGCGGCGGCCAATCGGCTCAGCAGGGTCTTGTCGGCCTGAGGTTCCGGTTTGGTCTTTTCAGCGGCAGCCGTCGAGGCCGACGGCTGTTCATCCGGCGCCACGCGGGCGCTGACAAGCTGATCCAGCAGTGATTGGGAACGCACCACGGGACGCTCGGCCAAAAAGCCCGTAATCCCCGTACCGACGCCGGCGCCGCTGGTGGCCTGTTTTTCCTGGAGCGCTTTGTTGACGATATTGATAAAATAGGTCTCCAGCTTATCCATCGGACGCCGCACGTCGCAGTCGTGCCCCTCTCGGCGCAAAATGTCCTGAATTTGTTCGAGAGCCGCTTCGCTGAGCCGACCGGTATGAATCTCGGTCTGATCCTGATGCTGAAGCAGCTCTCTGACCGGGCCTTCCACCCGCATCCTGCCGCCGTACAGAATGCCGATACGGTCGCAGATATCTTCCACATCGGCCAGCAAATGGCTGCACAGCAAAATGGTCTTGCCGCGCCGCGCCAATTCCGCCAGCAAATCCTTCATCTGCCGCGTCCCCATCGGGTCCATCCCCGACGTCGGTTCGTCAAGAATCAGCACATCCGGATCGTTAATCAGCGCCTGGGCCAATCCGATGCGCCGCGCCATCCCCTTGGAAAACGTCCCCACCGGACGATTGCCCATCCCCGCCAAGCCGACCATTTCCAACAGCGTCTCGACACGCTCGTTTCGCACCTCGCGGGGTAAGCCGAAAATCCGACCGTAAAAATCCAGCGTCTCTCGCGCCGTCAGATAGCGATATAGATACGATTCTTCCGGCAGATAGCCAATCCGCGCCGAAATCTCCGGATTATCGCAGCTGCCGCCCAGCACAAACGCCTTGCCGCGGGTCGGATGCAGCAGATTCAGAATCATCTTCAGCGTCGTGGTTTTGCCCGAACCGTTCGGACCCAAAAAACCGTATATCTCATTGTAACGAATCTGCAGATTCAAATCCTCGACCGCGACGACCTTGGCGCGTCCCCACCAGTCGGGAAAGATCTTGGTCAGTGCAATCGTTTCTATGGCATAAGTATTTTCATCGGAAGCCACAATCGGGAACTCCAAAATTCACACTTAAACAGTTTTCATTCAAACGGAAAACCCGCTTTCGCTTGCCGCGCCGGTGTGCGGTTCCAGATGTTCGCCGTACCGCACCAGCCGGGCGCTGTTGAACACGACGACAACCGCCCCGCCCAAATGCAGCACCGCCGCCAGAATGACCGGCAGCCAGCCCAGCGCCGAGGCGATAATCCCCATCAGGATAAACAGGATGCCGAAGCCGAGATTCTGATTGATGACGGTGCGGGTTTTTCGGGATAAATGCATCAAAAACGGCAGACGCCGCAGGTCGTCGCTCATCAGCGCGATCGACGCCGAATTGATGGCCACGTCGCTGCCGGCCGCGCCCATGGCAATGCCCAAATCGCCGGCCGCCAGCGCCGGTGCGTCGTTGATGCCGTCGCCAACCACCGCAACAATATGCCCTTCCCGACGAATCTTTTCCACCACCGCAAGCTTGTCCTGCGGCAGACAATGCGCCTTGTAATCCGTGCAACCCAGTTCCGCCGAGACCCGATTGGCCACCTCGTTGCGGTCGCCGGTCAGCATGGTCACGCGGCGTACACGGGAATCGAACAGTTCCTTGACAGCCTGTCTGGCTTCGGGGCGGGCTTTGTCCTGAAGACCGATCCAGCCGATACATCGCTCGTCCGCCGCCACATAGAGGGTGCTGAAGCCCTGTTCTTCATGCAGCGACGGGTCCGAAACCGTCGATATATCAATGCCTTTTTCCTTCAGGAACGTATCACGCCCCACCCGCACGGTCCGGCCAGCCACCGTTGCAGTGACGCCTTTGCCCGGCGTCTCTTCAAAGTGTTCCGCGGGTGTGAAATGCACATTGGCCTCTTTGGCCAGACTGATGACCGCCCGTGCGGCCGGGTGCTTGCTCATCTGTTCAGCCGAAGCGGTCAACGCGAGCAAATCCGCCGGATCCACCTCCTCGGCCGGCTCGATTTTCGTCACATACAACTGACCGGTCGTCAGCGTACCGGTTTTGTCGAAGACCACGGCGGTAATCTTGCCGGCGATTTCCAGCAGCGACACATTTTTAATTAAAATCCCCAATCGCGCCGCCGCTGACAAGGCCGCGACCATCGCCGTCGGCGTCGCCAGAATCAGCGGACACGGACACGAAATCACCAGCGCCGAAATAGACCGCGTCATATCCTTGGTAAAGAAATAGATAATCACACTGATCATCAGCACCGTCGGAATGTACCACTTGACGTACTGATCGATCATCCGCATAATCGGAAGCTGCGTCCGTTCAGCGGCCATAATGAGCTGCTGAACTTTGCCGAGGGTGGTATCTTTGCCGGCCTTGGTCACCTCAATATCCAACACGCCGGTCAGATTCGTGGTTCCGGCAAACACCTGCATCCCGACCACCTTATCGGCCGGCAGCGATTCGCCGGTAATTGTCGCTTCATTGACCGTACTGAGGCCGCGTTTGATTTCGCCGTCGGCCGGGATATTGTCGCCGGGGCGCACTCGCACCACATTGCCGGCCCGCAGCGAACTAACCTTGACCTCTTCTTCGGCGCCGTCGGCAGTGAGCCGATGGGCCGTCGTCGGCGTCAGCTTAATCAGGGACTCAATGGCCGCCCGCGCCCCCAGCGCCGTTCGCGTCTCCAGCAACTCGGCCAGCAGCATAATGAACGCCACCGTCCCGGCCTCCACATACTGGCCGATGGCAAACGCCGCAATCACCGCCAGCGCCACCAGCTCATCCATATGCATATGGCCGTGCAAGACGCCTTCGATGGCGTGAACGATAATCGGCAATCCCAGCAGCACCGCCCCGGCCATGGCCATCATTTCGCTCAGTTCCCGGCTGGACGCCCCGTACAACCAGGAAAACAGCGGCAGGTTCACCAAAATGCTGTTGAGAATCAGAATGCCGCCCGCCAGCGTCCCGAACAAGGCCAGACTGACGCGCATCTGCTTGCCTTCAGTGGCGGCGTGTTCAGCCAGTGCAGCCTGATCAAACTCCGTCGTTTTGATATTTAGATGATTATGTCCCATACGGTTTTCTCAATTTACTTGTCTTTATCTCAGTTATTTATCCGTCCCGTCAATTCACGCCTTCAGCGGCTTTGACCGCCCTGTTGATCGGGCTGCTGACGTCTGATCTGCGGATCACGATTGATCAGCACGCGAATTTCACGGCTTTGACCGCCTTGGGACGGCTGAATCACAATCTTCTCGTCCGCGTCGCTGAGTACCTGCTGAATCGCATCCTGATAAATCTGCTGCAAGACCAGCTCCGGACGCTTGCGATATTCCGGCAGCAGCGCCGTCAGATACTCGGCGTTGGCCTTGGCCTCTTCAACGACACGCATGCGATAGGCCCTTGCTTCGGAAATGACCGTCTGAACCTGACCGGCCAAGTGGCTGACCAGTTCCATCTGTTCTTCTCCTGTCAGATCACCGTTTCGAAGCTGCTCCAGCAATTCCTCGGCTTGCGGGCCGCCGACATCGGTCAGCAGCCGTTCTTTATACGACGCGGCGTCAATGCGCGCCTGCTCGCTTTCCTGTCGGGCGCGGTTGGATTCCTGGAACGCGGCGTCAACCTGACGCGGCCAGACGATCCGGTCGGCCCGCACGGCGTCGATCTCGATACCGCTGCCGATTTCGTCCAGCTTGCGCTGCAACGTATTCTGGACATCGACGGCGATATCCGAACGACTTCGCACGGCGTCATCGATACTGTATTTGACCATCGTCGTCACAATGGCATTGGACGCCAAACTGTTGAGCAGCGGTTCGACCGTCTCCGCGGCGGCATCCAGCAAATCCTCGCCGGGATTACGCGGACGGATATAAATCGATTCGAAGAAATCAATCGGCGAGCGAATACGATACGTAATCGTCCAGCGCGAATGAACAATGTTGTAATCCGTGCCGGCCAACCCCGTCTGCTGATCGTTTCGGGTCAGACAATAGCCGTCCCGAAGCGGATTGAGCGGGCCGGTGACCATCCGCGGCGGCGTTCGCCCCAACCGCTCCTGTTCGGTCTCAAAATACCAGAACGAATCCACATCCAGTGTCTGCACGCGCTGAACGGGAATGCGAATCACCTCGCTGATCGGTTCGGGAAACGCAAATTTCAAACCCGGCCGCAGAATGCGATGTTCCCCTTCACCCCGAAATCGGCCGAACTGAAGCACCAGCGCCTCTTCGTCCGGCTGAACGCGAAACACGCCGCTGACCGCAAACAAGACGATCAGCAGTACCATAATGACCTTCAGAATCGTAAAACTGACCCGCAACGCATTGGTTAGCGATTGACCGGCCGCATCGAGCTCGTCAAACGTCGGCGCTTGGGTATCCTGCGGCTCAGGACCTGCGGGATGAGGTTCATGTGGATATGCCATAACAATCCTGCCTGTTAATTCTCGGTTTCTTTGGGCTGAAGTTTGGGCAGTTCTTTGAGCAGGTGAATCGGCTCGGTCTCCACGCCCAGCACAATCGTACTGCGTTCTTTCAGAATCCTGCGAAGCGCCTCAATATCACGCAGAAACATCGCCAGTTCAGGGTCGGCCTCAAGCATTTGATAATACTTAGCTGCTTCGGCGTCCCCGTCGCCGCGAATGGATTTGGCCTGCGATTCAGCCACCGCCAGCAGCTCCTGCCGCATGGCGTCGGCTTCACTGCGAATGGCCTCGGCCTCCGAGTTGCCCGCAGCCAAAATCGACTCCGTGCGGCCTTTGCGGTCGGCCCGCATGCGATCAAACACCTTTTCGGTCACACTTTCATTGATCATCAGACGTTTGATACCGACGGTCTGAATTTCCATACCATACTGACTTAACGCATGGCCGGCAATTTCCGCCTGCATCTCCGATTCAATGGCTTCAAACCTGATCCGCTCCGGATCGGTGTTCACAAAGTCACTGAAATAATGCCGACCAATGACGGAGTTTTGTGCATTACGAAGCAGACTGCGAAGTTTTCCTTCGGCGCTGCGCTTATCCTGCACCGACACAAGAAAACGCTCCGGATCGGCAATCCGCCACACCACATAACTGTTGATGATAATCGGTTCATTGCCCGCGGTATTGGTCTCTTCAAGGACGCCTTCATATAACCGACTCCGCGAATCAAAGCGATCCACCCGATCAATCGGCAACGGGTACTTCAAGTACAGTCCCGGCTCGATAATGGGACGTACCGGCTTGCCGAATCGCGTGACGATTACGGTTTCGGTTTCGCGCACCTGAAAAACCACCGCAAACAGTGTCAGCACCAGCACCACCAGTGCGACGCTCAAAAACACCCAAAAATTCTTCATACCTCGTTTCCCTTATATGAGTTCAACACCTGTCTGTCGTCTGTTTCGTTTCGATGTTCAACACGTCGATTTTTTA
Source organism: Phycisphaerales bacterium (assembly GCA_011048645.1). GTDB lineage: Bacteria > Planctomycetota > Phycisphaerae > Sedimentisphaerales > Anaerohalosphaeraceae > T3Sed10-213. The sequence continues at coordinate 4,039 of DSDR01000229.1, read as the reverse complement.
GTCGGCGGCCGGCGCTCATTGATCATCCAGCCCCAAATCAAGATCATACAGCGACGGCATCAGCCGCTCCTGAAGATCCACGATAAAAACCTGCGCGTCCTGCGGATCAGCGACCACGACATACTTGCGAATTTTCTCCAGCGCCTCTTCCAGCGTCGCCAGACGCAGCAATCGCGGATACAGTTCCGGCGCGGCCGAATAGGCCTTAAGCTGCCCGCCGAAACGCAGTCCTTCCCCCCTCGCCTCATTGATCCGCACAAACGCATCGGCCTCGGCCAATCGGAGCGTCTTGAACACCTGACCGCGCGCAGCGCTGAATGATTCCCTCAGATCAACCCGCAACGCCTCGGCTTGTGCCGTGTCGCCCTGCTCACGTGCCTGCCCGAATGCCAGCGCTTTTTTGTACAACTCGTTGACCTGTTCAATCGAACCGGCCAACTCCGTCAGGACTCGGTTGCTCTCGGCGCGAGCATTCAGCACACTCGCCTGGCGACCCTGAATCGCTGCGATCACTTCCTGATACTCCGGCACCACCGGCGGCGGCGGATGAATCCCCTGAAGACCCAGGAACACGATCTCGACGCCCAGCCCGGCGCTGTCGGCCGCTTTTTGAATCCGACGCTGCAACTCGCGAGACGCCTCAAGGCGTCCTTCCCCCAGCAGATTCTTGCCGATTGGCGAGATCACCCCCGGCCGTGCCCGATCCTCAGCTTCCACCCTGGAAGCGGCGACAAAACGCACCAGTTCGCGATAGCAGATCGCTTCCAGGACGTCTTCCGGCGTCTCGTGGTTGTACAGATAATCCCGAAGATTACGGATTCGGTATTGAATCGGAATATTGGCCCGAATAATGCTGACCGGCACAACTCCTTCTTCGTCTGCGGTTTCAGACTGAGCGGCCGCCAGCAGGTCATATTCCTCAAGATAATGCTCCTCGCCCCACAACAGGGGTTTTCGTCTGGCCTCATCCGTATCCTCGATGCGATAGCCGACGGTAATTTCCTGAATCTTATCTGTCGGATACACATAGGCAATTTCAATTGGCCAGGGCCACTTCACCGACAAACCGGGACCGATGGTTCGTCCACCTCGATCCGGCTGGGGTGAACCAAACCGCTCAACGATCGCCATTTGACCCGGGCCAATCACCACCAACGAACTGATACAGTACATCGTCACCGCCGCAAACAGAATCAACGGCAGAATCGCACGCTCCAGCAGCTTGTAAAACCACGTCTGAGAAACCTGAAAACCAAATTGATAATCGATGGTGTGGGCAATGGTATGGAGAAAACCGCCCGGCTCGCTGAACAAACCCAGCAGTCGGCTGTCAAAAGCTGCTCGGCTGTACTGTCCGGTGACGCGCGGTCGATAGACATCAAAAATAGTGTTCAAAATCGTTTCGGCCCCCAGCACAATCATCAGACCCGGAACCAGGATTTCGACAAAACGAAGAAAAACGCCGTATTTGAACTGCGCCAGCGCCAGCCCGACCGCCAGCAAGAAACCGATGACCGCCCCGACCAGCAAATAGCTGCCCCCCGCTCGCAGCGGCTTCCAGTCCGTCTGACTGCTCATCCACGACGCAAATCGTCTGAACAAAAACAGCACGAACGCCACCACCACCATCAACACCGCCCCCAGCAGCGGATTGGCCGGCGACCATTCGACGACACCAAAGACTTTGTTTCGATAAAGAAATATACCGACGAGGATCTCATACACGGCAATGGCAACGCCGGCCAGAGGAAGAAACCATTTCTCCAGCGTCGCCAAACGTTTCTGGGCAACCGCCATCAAGGCCGCCCGGTCGCCGCCGGATGAAAAAATCGTCTTATGCTGGTCGGTTTTGGCAAGCTGGGCCATATCCAGTTTTTCCTGCTCAGCCCGCGTCCGATGTTTGAACTGAATCAGCAACACCAGCCAAATCATCACAGAGGCCAGCATCAGCCAACTGAACAGATAAATACCCAGCACCTCCTGAAACACACCGAGCAAAAGTGTACTAACGAAAAAGACAAAACTGACAAGTAATGCGATTAGTGAAACCGTTTCGGCCTTCCTCGACGATCCTGTCATAACCTATTTCCCAAATTTTCGTGAACTGATTCGGTATTGTTTTATTATGGTTAAGGAAGAAAACTATACGCCATACGATGCAAAATGCAAGCAGCGGCTTTACAAAATTGGTCATTTACGTAAAATTGCATCATATACGGTTTAATTCCTACGGTACAGAACTTTTTTTTAAGGAAAAAACGTGCTTAATCGACTGTTGATTATCTCAAAAAACACCTTCATCGAGACGTTGCGGCAACCCGTTTATGCGATTATTATCGCTTTCGCGCTGCTTCTGATGGTGTTGGCGCCAACCATCAGTATGTACACCCTCGATGAAGACATTAAACTCCTCCGCGAATTAGGCCTTTCTACGCTGTTTCTGGCCGGTTTGTTCATTGCGGTTTTTTCGGCCACCGGCGCCATCACGGAGGAAATCGAAACCGGAACCATCACTACCGTGCTGTCCAAACCCATCAGCCGTCCGGTGTTCGTCGTCGGCAAATTCGTCGGCCTGACCGGAGCGGTCGCGCTGGCCCACCTGATTGGTACGCTGGCCTATCTGATGGCCGTGCGGCACGGGGTACTCGAACGTGCCTCCGATGAAGTGGACTGGACCGTTATCGCAGCCGGCGGCGGCGCCATTCTGCTGACGATTGCACTAACTGCTTTTCTAAACTATGTTTACGACTGGCATTTTTCGGCTACCGGTATCACACTGACAGCGATATTACTGGGCATAGGGTCGCTTTTCCTTGCCGTAGTGGACAGGGAATGGAAGATAAATCCGGCCGGAAATGAATTCCAGGCGTTCGATATTTACGCCTCGATTCTGCTGCTGCTGGCACTGATCACCATTGTCGCGCTGGCGGTCTTGTTCTCAACGCGTTTCAATGTGGTACTCACATTAACCTGCTGTGTCGGGGTGTTTCTGCTGGGTCTGATCAGCGACTGGGTATTCGGGCGATTTGCCGCCCGGAGCCTGAGCGACCCGGCCTATGAATGGCTTGATCAAATCGGTATCATTTTGGCCCGCGTCGGGACGGTGCTCGTTCCGAACCTGCAAATCTACTGGGTCAGCGACGCCATCTACGAAACCGGCGTCGTCCCGGCCGGCTACCTGCTCATCGCACTGGGTTATACCGCCCTCTACACCGCCGGTATCCTTGCCCTGTCCATTGCCTTCTTCCAGAAACGCCAAATTGGATAAAAATAGACAAAAATAAGCAGTTCTTCGCTCCGTACCGACCGGACCCCATTCCGTCTGTAACCCACTGGAACGACCGCCTTATTAAAGTATGTAATCCAGAGCAATTTCGTCGCAATGATCTTGCTTGGGGCACTGGGCGCAATCGCTCCAGACCTTCATCGGCAGGGTTTGACGATCCACCTTCTTGAAACCGAGTTTTTCGAAAAAGCCCGGCTCCAGCGTGAGGGTAAAAATGCGTTTCAGTCCCAGCAGCCGAGCTTTTTCGATACAGGCCTTTACCAGAGCCGTACCGACCTTTTTGCCGAAGTACCGCTGATCGACGGCCAGCGACTTGATCTCGGCCAAGTCTTCCCACAGTACCTTCAAGGCGCAGCAGCCAATCACCTGCCCGTCGTCCTCGGCGACCTTAAAACTGTGGATTTGCTCATACAAGTCCGACAGCGAGCAGAACAGCATCCGGTCGTACTCGGCATAACAACTAATCAAGGCGTGCATTGCCTTGACATCATCTATCATGGCATCGCGTATTCTCATTGCAATCGTTCTCAAATCATTCCAACGATGATCGCTTTTATGACCCAACAAAACCCATTATAATCGAAATCGTCCGGCCGGGGCAATCCATTTTCAGATTGTCCCGAATCAAGCGTGTCGCCGTCGCCGTGAAACGCGAACCGCCATACTGAACGGGAATTGATTCCTCCGCAAAATCCGGTAACTTTGCGGAGGAATCAGGGGGTTGCCGTCAATTAAGGCTCAAGCCAATGGGCG
>DSDR01000107.1 GCA_011048645.1 Phycisphaerales bacterium | reverse complement strand
TCGGTCTGAATCCGGCAAAAGGCCGGGAACGTCACCCGTGCAATGACCGAGGTAAACTCCCGAATCGGCAGGGCTGACAACCGCGTGGACATCTGATACAGCCCCAGCGAGGAGGCCCCCAGCAGCCGCCCCACAATCACACTGTCGCCGGTGGTCAGCAGAAACTCCATCATCGAAAGCCCCGTAATCCATCGCCCGAACCGCCACATCTGCTCCAGACGGCTCCGATCCAGCTCAAATCGCGGACGCCACGGATACATCACATACGACAGCACCAGCGACGTGAACTCCGAAGCCACGATTCCCCACACCAGCGCCCATACATTTTTCAGCACAAAGGCCAAAATCACCGTCACCGTGACATTCACCAGCGTCGCGGCGGTTCGCATCATAAAATGCTTATCAAACCGCATGGTCTTGACAAAGTACACAATCGCCGTATTGCTCAGCGCCCGGCACAACAGCACCATCCCGATGACCCGAATAATCCAGGTCAGTTGCGGGCGATCCAGTATGGAACGAGCAATCCAATTCGGCCAGGCCTGCTCCAGCAGCAGCCGATGGGTACGCCGCTGCGTTGCAGGCGTCATCGTCGCGACAGACTCCAGCGCATAGGAGGACAACTGCACCTGTTCAAACGCCTGCGGCTGATAGAGCGTGTCCTGTTCAACCAGACGGGTGAACAGCTCGCGCAGCGACTGGCGGGCCTGCCCTGCCGACATCGTGCCGTCGGCTATCGCCTCAAGCCGGCGACGGTCCTGCTCGGACAACAACCCGATGATCTGCCGCGTCAACGGGTCATCCTGACGATGCAGATGTTCGGCCAATTCGACCGGCTTATGAAAATCCGTCGCTCGGAACGTCCCGTCCCCGTCAAAAAAATGAATGGCCAATGGCGCCGCGGTTACAAAAATCAAAAACAACGCCATCCCGCGAATTACATTAACCGTCCAGGCGGTTCCTAAATAGGAGTGTACGTTCTCTTCTTTGCGTTGTACAAGGGCCGTGTTAAAACCGGTCTGGGTAAACGTCTCGAGAATCTGGAGCAGCAGCATCGCAATCCCAAGCACGCCGAATTCGCGCGGGGGCAGGAGTCTGGCCAGCACCAGCAGTCGAACAAAGGATAAAATCTGCGACGTGACCCGCTCGGCCATCAGCCAAACGCCGCCGCGCACCGTCTTGCGGTACAAATCGGGGTGTTCCTTGGTATTCAACTGAGTCTCTGACGCATCGGACATTGTGCGGCCTGTTCCCAAACACGATTGCCGTTAAACCTGTCATTATATCGACTTATCCGGCCGACCGGTGTATTAGAAAATATTTGCCGCAGGAAGTCAATTGCGGTCTTGGGGCCAAAATATGGGGCCAAAGCAGAAAACAACAGCCTGCGAACCGCTGCTTGGCGGCGCCGCCGGTGATAGGTGTTGTCGGCGGGGTGGGGTCTATTTACTCAAACTGCCCGTCGGTCAGTTTGAGGATTTAATAATTATCGCGCCAAGTGGATGCGAAAAATGACTCCGTTCGGCTTGACGTTGAGTACTTCGACAAGGCCGCGATGGGCCTGGGCAAACCGCTTGACCAGCGCCAAGCCAAGGCCGGTACCGTTGGCCTGACGGGTGGCCTCATCGCCGCACCGATAAAAGGCCTCAAATATCCGTTTTTGCTGAGATTTCGGGATACCCGGGCCGTGGTCTTCAACCTCAATGATCACGCTGCGCTTTTCCAGACGCGAGCGAACGACAATCCGCTTGTCCGCAGCATCCTTCGCATATTTCAGGGCGTTGTCAATCAGATTGATCACGATCTGCATCACGGCATCGCGGTCAAACGCAAACGGCGCCATCTCGCGCAGCTCCGTCTCAATCGCAAAGCCGTTTCGCTCGGCACACGGCCGCATCATCTCGACGACATCCCGAATGCAGCCGTTCACGTCGCCCATGGTGAAATCAAACTGTTTTTTGCCGCGCTGGAGCCGCGAAAAATCCAGTACATTCTCGATCAGCCGACTGAGCCGCTCGCTTTCCTGTCGCATCGTCCCATAATATTCACGTTTTCTGGATTCTTCTTTGACCCAATCTTTTTCGAGCATCTCGGTGTACATTCGAATGCTGGTCAGGGGCGTGCGCAGTTCATGCGAGACGGCAGAAATGAAGTCGTCCTTTTTTCGCGCCAAACTGACCTGTTCGCGGAGATTGCGCCACAATCCAATCATCGCCAGCAACACCGCCAGCCAAACCACCGCCAATATCCCGACCAGCCAGGTATTTAATCGAGCAACTCGGGCCGCGATCCAGCCCGGCTCCATTTCCAGCAGATTCAGGGCCAATTGACCGAAACCGAAATCCAGAATCGCCGTATGGGCCGCATCCGCTCGCGGCGTCCGGGCCAACTCAAAGCCCATCCCCTCCCGCAGCAGACGACCGGCGGACTGATGGACCTGCCGAACTAATTCATCTTCATCCAAACAAAACCCCTGCAGCAAATGGGTGTCTTCGATTTGCACATGTCGAACCAGAAAAACGACATCGGGAAAAATGGAATCAGAATCGTTGTCATCCGGTACAATCAGCGGCACAAACGGCTCAATACGAATCTGAACCATTTGTTCGGCTTGCTCAATATCCGCCTTGGAACCCGCTTCGGCGGCGGTATCCGGTTCGATCTGAAACGGCTTTTGCGCCGATTCCTCCGGCCGGGCCATACCCCTCATGGCCGGCGGTGTGTCGGGCTGTACGCGAGCCGTCCCGGACGATACGGCGGTGTCGCCGGCAGACTGACGTTGTCGCAAGGGCGAATCAGCAGCACTGATAGCCACATTGCGACTGACAATATCACGGGTCTGACGAACAGTCTGCGTTTGCTGAGCTTCCTGGAGGCTTTCAATGGGATATCTGCCGGCTTGCGACGGCAACCGCGAACCCCCCTGGCGCGGCGCTTCGGCGGCGGCCTGCCGCTGAACTTCGACCGGTGGTATTTGGCGGCGATAGGCGGCGTCGGCTTCTTCAAATTTATCCCACTCGGTAGGTTGCCGCGTCACGGGCGAATCAATGCGATGGCTGCTCAGAGCGTATCGGCCGCGAAGCGACTCAAGAACGCCGGATCGCAACAGGGTCAAATAGGCCGCCAACTCCGGCTCCATCTTTGACGGCGCTTCGGAAAGCAGCGCATAGGGCGTTGTAATCGTGCCCTGCGCGTCAATCTGGAAATGGCCGTAAGCCAGGCCGTGCGTCATCGAATCGGCCAGCGGACTGCGTACCAGCGCACCGTCGCCGCCGGCGGTTTCCGGCACATACACGTTCTGATAATCGGTATATGGCCGTCGCTGCTCGACCTGGAGAAATTCATCAAGCCGATTCTTGACGTCAAGACGAATCTGCTCGGCCACGGCCACGAACTGCCCCAGCCGCTCGGCGCGAAGGCCGCGCTCGTGTGTCTTGAGCGACCAGATGCCCAGCACACTGAGCACCAGCAGCGCCGCTCCAATGACAAAACAAATTGTGCAAAATCGTCTGATCATCTGTCATTTAACTGACGTCGTATCGATAGCCTTCCCCGCGGACGGTTTGGATTAAGTCCGTTTTGCCCCCGGCTTGTTCGAGCAGATCGCGCAGACGGGCAATGTGCATATCAATCGTGCGCGTCTCGATGCCTTCAAGCGACTCGTTCCAGGCGGATTCGTAAAGTTCCTGTCGCGTAACGATGCGTCCGGGGTTGGCGGCAAACAGTTGCAGCATCATGGCTTGTCGGCGGGTCAGGGCGGCTGTGTCGTCATTGTACCGGAGGGTCAGCCGCTCCATATCCACGGCAAACGGCCCGAACGCAAACGTCTGTCCGACCGAACGATTCGGGTCGGTACGCCGCAGCACGGCGCGAATACGAGCCAGCAGCTCTTCCAGCGAAAAGGGTTTGGTAATATAGTCGTCGGCGCCGAGATCCAGGCCGGCGATTTTTTCCTTTTCCTGACCTTTGGCGGTCAGCATCAAAATCGGCATTCGCAAGCCCGCCTGACGCCATTTCAGACAAAGCTGCTCGCCGCTGATATGAGGCAGCATCAAATCCAGCAAAATCAAATCAAACCGATGCTCGGCCACGCGCCGCTCGGCGGCCAGACCGTCATCGACACATTCGACACGAAATTCGTGAAATTCGAGAAAGTCCCGCAGTCCATCCCGGATCTTCGGCTCATCTTCAACGATCAGAATATGTTGACCTGTTTTCATAATACCCCATTATCCAAGCACAGCAGCCGAGCGGCACAAGTGAGCCGGATCATATTACAACTCAGGCAACGTCTGGCGCATCCGTCTCGCTTATCGGGCCGCTTGCGCGGCCGCGCTGTTGTGCCGCGCTATTGCGCCGAAACGGTGTCTCTGTCTTATAAATTATACCCTCAAAAGGGCTTTGGCAACTGTAACTTTTGTGTAAAAGCGCGGCGGCCTCATTTTACAGACCTTTTACACCCTCTTTGTGCCCTGTTGGGGTATAGTTTAATGAAGAAATGATAACTTTATTGCGAAAGGAGACAGACAATGAAAACACGTATTCACACCCTGTGGCTGACGACGATGTGTCTTGCGGTGATGGCTTTCGGCGACGCCGCTGAGGCGCAAACCATCACCCTGTCCGTTGAACCGGACAAACCCGTGCTATCGGCTGAGTCGTCACAGCCGGTGTATCTGCGGATCGGGCTGACCGGTTGTCCGCTGGAAAAACTCAGAGAACGGCCGCCGGTCAATGTGGCGCTGGTGATTGACAAGTCCGGCTCGATGTCAGGTCAGCGGATTCACCACGCCCGCGAGGCGGCGATTCTGGCGCTGCGGCGGCTCAACGAAAAGGATATTGTCTCGGTCGTGGTCTTTGATTCCGGCGTGCGGACGCTCGTGCCGGCCACAAAAATGACGCGGCGAGACGAGATCATTCGCCTCATTCGACAGATCGAGGCCGGCGGCACAACCGCTCTTTATGCGGGCGTTCAGGCCGGCGCGCATGAAGTCGAAAAATTCCAGTCGCCCGGCCGGGTCAATCGCGTCGTTCTGCTCAGCGACGGACACGCCAACGTCGGCCCGCAATCGCCCACGGCGCTGGGGCAGCTCGGAGCACAACTGGCGGCAAAGGGGCTGTCGATCACCACTATCGGACTGGGGCTGGGCTATAACGAAGACCTGATGAGCCTGCTGGCCTTCAAAAGCGACGGCGGCCATTATTTTGCCGAATCCCCGAACGAATTAGCCTCGGTCTTTGAACGGGAGTTCGATCGCGCGTTGTCGGTCGTGGCTCAGGATGTCCGCATCGAAATCATCTGCGGCGAAAATTTTCGTCCTGTTCGCATCCTCGGTCGCGAAGGCGAGATTCAAGGCCGAACCATCCTCGTCGATGTCGGATCGGTCTATAGCGAACACGAGAAATATGTGCTGGTGGAAATGAAACCCACCGTCAAAAACGCCATCGAACGCGGCGAATTGGCCAATGTGCGGCTTCGCTATCAGGATATGAACAGCAAAAAAACCGTCAGCCTTGAAGGTATCGCCGCTGATGTCCGATTTAGCGCATCACCGGCTGAAGTCGAAAAGCACCTCAACAAACGCATCGCCGCCGATGTCGTCGAGCAGATCGCCATTGAACAAAACGAGCGCGCCACCGCCCTGCGCGATCAAGGCCACGTTGAACAAGCACGGCAGGTTTTGCTCGAAAACAGCGTCTTTCTGCGTTCCAACGCGGCCCGTTTGAACAGTAAGCCGCTGGAACAATACAGCGAGGAAAACGCCCAGGCCGCCGACCAACTGAACGAGGCCGACTGGACCCGACAGCGAAAGGTCATGCGCGAAAGCCAAAACGCCCGACGCACTCAGCAGTGACGGGGCGGGCTTTTGCAGCCACCGGAACAATTCGACTGGACCGTCAAGGCTTGTCCAAAGGCCGCGGCCGGGCAGGATCGTATCAAAAAACAACACGATACATCAAGCCCGGCGGCGGCTTTTTGTTGAATTTTTCGGCAAACGCGATATAATCGGTTCTGTCGCAAACAGCAAACACAAACTCAGGGGTCTGACATGACGGCACAAATCATTGACGGCAAACAGGTGGCCGCCCAAATGCGGGCGGAACTGAAAGACAGCGTCGCACGGCTTAAGGGCCAAGGCATCACGCCGGGGCTGGCGGTGATTCTGGTCGGAGACGACCCGGCCTCCCGATCGTATGTCACCGCCAAAGAAAAGGCCTGCGAAGAGATCGGAATGCACTCGGACGACAACCGGCTGCCGAGCGAGACGACGCAGGCCAAGTTGCTGGGGCTGATTGACCAATTCAACAACGACCCAAAGATTCACGGCATTCTTGTACAATTGCCCCTGCCTGCCCACATTGACGAAGATGCGGTGCTGCTGGCGATTGATCCGAATAAAGACGTCGATGGATTTCATCCGGTCAATGTCGGGCGAATGGTGGTCGGCCAGGAGGCCTTTTTGCCGTGTACCCCGCACGGCGTGATTCAATTGCTGCTGCGAAGCGGCGTGAAACTGTCCGGCGCCGAGGTCGTCATTGTCGGACGCAGCAACATCGTCGGCAAACCGCTGGCCAATATGCTCATCCAGAAAAGCGCCACCGGCAACGCCACGGTGACCGTCTGCCATACCCGCACGAAAAACATCGCCGAGCACACCCGCCGCGCGGATATTGTCATTGCCGCCGCAGGTCGTCCGAACACGATTACCGCCGAGATGGTCAAAGACGGCGCGGTGGTCATTGACGTCGGCGTCAATCGCGTTGAGGACGCGACCAAAAAGAAAGGCTATCGGCTGGTCGGCGACGTGGACTTTGAGGCCGTCAGCCGAAAAGCGAGCCTGATCACGCCCGTGCCCGGCGGCGTCGGCCCGATGACGATTACGATGCTGCTGTATAACACCGTCCTGTCGGCGGAGAAAAGCTTAAGCCGATGTAATTGATCGATGTTGCAAGGTCTTCCCTTAAAGCAACGAAGTCATATATATTTTCCTTTGACAGAAACAAGATATGCCTCAGCCAGTCCCGGATGAGGGTCTGGGCAAAGCCATCAACGATCGGTTCCAAAAAGCGGCGGCCGGTCATGGTGCATCGCGATAGATCATCGCGGCGATTCGCTCCAGAGACGCGGCGTCGGCGGCGTCGAAGGCGTTCAGCTTGTCGCTGTCGGCGTCGAGCACGGCTCGAATGCGGCCCCGGCTGTCGCGACACGGCGCCGCCACCTCGGATCGGCTGCGGGCGTCGCAAGCGATATGGCCGGGAAACTGATTGACATCCGGTACCACGATGGATTTGCCCTGCTCGACGCACGCCCAGCAGACGCCCTTGCCGGCCGGCAGATTCTGACAGGCCAGCGCCCCCTGATACGGACCGACCAGAAGCTGTCCGTCAATGAGTCGATAAAATCCGATCCAGAAAAACTGCGGCATCTTGCCCGACAGCAGCGCCGCGGCGGTGGCCATCCGCGCAATCGGATCGGGCGTAACCGTAAAGACCTCTTCAAGCTGGTCGATGATCCGTTCGTAACGTTGTTGTTTGTGCGATTCCATAAGCTTAGTGCGATGTTAACGCGGTTTGGATACGTTCAACGGCCTGTTCAAGCAGGGACCGGGGACAGCCGAAGTTCAGCCGCACAAAGCCGTCGCCGTCAAAATCTCTGCCGTCCGAAACGCCGAGGCCGGCCCGCTCAAACCATTTGGCCGGATGGTTGGTGTGCAGCCCCGTTGCGTCAATCCAGGCCAGATAGGTCCCCTCGACCGGCCCCATCGACAGATTGGGCAATGCGTTGACGGCGTCGTACAGATAATCGCGATTGCCGCGCAGATAATGGATCAATTCCCGATGCCAGGCGCGGCCCTGTGTAAAAGCCGCTCGGCAGGCCGCATACCCCAGGATATTGACGTGCGGCAGAATGCCGCGCATCGTGTGCGTAAAACGCCGTCGCAGTGCGGCGTTCGGGATAATCGCAAATCCGCAGTTCAGTCCCGGCAGATTAAACGTCTTGGCCGGCGACATCAGCGTCATCGTCCGCTCGGCAATCTCATCGGACAGCACGGCGGTTGGACAGTGTCGGGATGACTCCTCCAGCACCAGATCACAATGAATCTCGTCGGAACAAATGACGATGTCTCGCTCCAGGCAGAATTGCGCCACGGCCAGCAGTTCCTGTCGCGTCCAGACCCGTCCGACGGGATTGTGCGGCGAGCACAACAGCAAGAGCCGCGTTTGCGGCGTAACCGCCTCGGCCAGGGCGTCTAAGTCAAATTCCCACCGCCCTCGCTCGTGCCGCAACGGGCATTTAACAAGTTCACGGCCGGAAAAAAACGGAGCGCTCAGGAACGGCGGATAGACCGGCGTAAACGTCAACACCCCTTCGCCCGGCTCGGCAAACGCCCGACAGGCCACATTCAGCGCCGGCACCAGGCCGGGAAGCCAGACGATCCATTCGCGGCGAATCGCCCACTCATGCCGGCTGCCCACCCACTCGATGACCGCTTCGTAATCGTCCGGACGAGCCATGGCATAGCCGAACACCGCATGTTCGACGCGCTGACGAATCGCCCCAAGGATCGGCTCGGCACAGCGGAAATCCATATCCGCCACCCACATCGGCAGCACATCCCGACCGCGATAGCGCGACCACTTCAAGCTGTCGGTATCCGTGCGAACCGGACACGTATCAAACCCTGCTGTTTTCGTCCTGCACTCGTCCATGACATCCGCTGTCGATCTTACCGTGTGGGCTGTCGTCGTGAGTTGTTGCGCTGTCCGGAACCGGCGTTCTGAAGGCTCGACTCGGCGCCGTTTTCGCATTTGCCGAAAATCATCCGTCCGGCCGAGGTTTGCAGGGCGCTGGTAACGACAAAGGTTACGTTCTGGCCGATGCGGTCGCTGGCATTTTCGACGACCACCATCGTCCCGTCTTCAAGGTAGCCGACGCCTTGGGTCGGTTCCTCGCCGGGGCGCAGTATCTTGACCTGCATTGTCTCGCCGGGCAGCGTCACGGTCTTAAGGGCGTTGGCCAGTTCATTGATGTTGATCACGTCCACGCCGCGAAGCGAAGCGACTTTGTTGAGATTAAAATCATTGGTAACCAGTCGTCCGTCGCAGTTTTTGGCAAAGGCAATCAGTTTCTGGTCCACCTCGGTATTCGATTCGACGCCGGGCGGCGGCGTGTCGTCGATCTTGACTTCCACGGTCGAGCTGCTCTGGAGTTTATTGAGGATGTCCAGACCGCGGCGTCCGCGATTGCGTTTGATTTTGTCGCTCGAATCGGCCACAAGCTGCAATTCGTTCAGTACAAAACGCGGCACGATCAGCGGGGCGTCAAAGAGTCGGGTCTGGGCGATATCGGCAATCCGCCCGTCAATAATCACGGACGTATCGAGCACGAGCGGACGAAGGCCTTTGGTTTGCCGTGAAAACTCGATGTAGGGGATAATCGTTCGAAAATCGTCCTTGGTCCGCAGGACAATGCTGATACACAGATAGCAAACGCATGTTCCGACAAACCATATCGCCATATTCAAGGTCTTCTCGTCCAGCTCAAAATAAATCACATTGACCATCTGGATGATCTTGCTCAACCCCCAACTGACGAACATTCCGATCAGCAGTCCGAAAAAGACGCCCGTCAGCGCCGACAGCGATTTTTTGGGCGTCAGCCACTCTACAACGATCGCCAGCACCGTCAGCGACAAGCCCATCACGAAGACATAAATATCCTGCTGGGTGCGGGCCGTTTCATGCAGGCCGACAAAAAGAAACGCGGTGGCCGTAACAAAAAACAAAAATCGGATAAAGTATAATAAGATCATAAAGTTCCTTTCCGCACAATATAATATCGCTCTACTATAAAAATTGGTCTGTCAGAATTTTGTCTATTTTACCGGTCAACAGACGTTTGTCCAATCCTTATGTTTGCTTATCGGCATTTTGAACGAGGCGGGTTTGTTTGAGATTCGAAAAAACAACTCCTTGTACTTGACAAGTAGTATCTTTTTTTATGACTAAGAATGAATTTTTTATTGACGTCCTCCTGATTGACTCGTTAAGCCGCGAGTCTGAACAGTCGAAATAAATCCGGACGCGGCTGGTTGCGTTAACAATCTTTCGAATCGTAAAGGAACGATGAGACTTCGCCCCGGCAAGACAATTTGGGTTGGGTTACTGTGCCTTGGTGTGCTTGGCTACCTGCTGCTGCTCGGACAAATCAACATCCGACAGTTCGAAGCCAAACTGACCCAACGCTCGCAGGACAATCTGCTCCAACTGGCCCGGGTCGGGCAGCGACATTACGAGGATCTGATCGGGCTGTTTTCCGACTACCTGCGTGCCACAGCCGAGGCGATTGATCGCTCCGACGGCGACTTCAGTTCCGCGCCGATCAAATCGCATTTGGCGTCCTCTCTGTTGGATTCGGCGGCGCTGTCTTTTGATCGCATCGATTTGCAAGGGAACGTGACAGACCACTTCGGCCGCCAGTCCGCCGGCCTCCCTTTGTATCAGCCGCCGGCGGCTATCTATGGTCAGGGTGGTGCGGCGCTGGATTCGGTCTATCTGGAGATGGACGCCCGCTCCGAGCCGCCGTGCCTGGTCCTGTTCTACCCCCTTTCCGAAGGAACCACATTGACGGGGGCGCTGGCCCTTCGGCTCTCGGCCGAATACCTGCTCACCCGGCTCAATACGACCGCAACGGCTCAGGAGGTGCAAACCTGTCTTGTCAGCGGCCAGGGGGACGTTCTTACCGCCCGATACGACCGGGACGAGGCGCAGCCCGCGCAGAGCCTGCCGTCACAAATACAGGGACCGTTTCTGCTGGCCGATATTCGTCAGCGGTGCGGCGGCGTCGGGACACTCCGCAGCGACAGCCGGAATGCAACAGCAGAGGCCCATTATCTGGTCGGGCAGCGGCCTCTGGAAGGATTTAATTCCCCGTGGTCCATCGCGGTCATTCAGTCCGACCGCTCTATTAAAAAAGCCGTCGCCGAACACGCTCGGGGGATTCAATTGGGTATGGTGTGTCTGTTTGTGGCGGTGTTTCTGATCTGGCTGCTGTATTATCGCAGCGCACGCAGGCGGATTGTGTTCGAGCAGCAAACCGCGCTCGGACAGGCAACCCAGGAGCTGCACCACCTATCCGAACAGAGCCGACAGAATCAGCAGCAGCTCGAACGTCAGATCGCCCTTTACCGAGCAATCCTCAATGCCGTGCCGATGGGTCTGTACTGGAAAGACAGCGAAGGCCGTCTCATCGGCTACAACTCCGAATACGCACACATCGCGGGATGCAAACCGATGAATAACGGCGCTGTTCCGATCCGCACGGAGATGTTCGAACAGCAGCAGGAGGGGCTGCCGCTGGATATGGAGGTAATGAACAAGGATATTGAGCTGCTGTTTCTGCCGCAAACCTACGGCAAAAGCAATTATTTCAGAAATTATCTGGTCTCCAAAATCCCCGTTAAAGACAAGTCAGGCGCCGTCTCTGGATTGCTGGGCAGCCTGCTGAATGAAGATCTTCTGAAAACCGCACAGCAACGCAGCTTCTGCACATCGCTGCGGAGCCGCTGCGTGACCGAATCCATGCCGGCATCGGCGATGCTGATCAATCGTCAGGGTTATCTGCTCCATGCCAATGCCGCCTTCTGGAAACGGCTTGGAATGGAACCGCCGCCGGACGTGCAAAAAGCCGCCGACCTGCTTGACCTGAAGCCGCCTGATATGTTTGAACAAACGATGCGGTCCTTTGCCCAGACGACCGACGACCACGCGCAGGGGTTCTATCTTCGACGGGGCGGCGATTGCTTTTGGACGGCCGCCCAGCCGATTTATGAAAACGGCAAACTCAACGGGATGTTGGCCCTGTTGACCGATGTCAGTCACTTGAAAAACGCCGAAGAATTCCTCGAAAAGCTCCTCTATCGCCATCGTCGCCTCCTTGGCGACCTGCGGCAGCAATTGGATAAACTAACGCAAACAGCACAAAACGCAACACCCGAAAACGCCGCGCAAATCAAAGCATTAAAATTCAGCATCGATGCGTGGCGTGAAAAATTTGCCTGTTTCGATTCCGTACCGGAAGAACCGACTGACGTATCACACCACCGGCCCGAATGGATCGACACGGCCGAGCTGGTCGAAACGCTGCGGCGGCGAATCGTTCGACGTGATGAAGCGGCAAACGAACCGATGGATATTACCGTCGGCAAACACTGTCCGGGCCGTTTTCAGGGGCCGCGTCAAAGACTGACCGAGATTCTCACCCTCCTTCTTGATCAGGCCGTACAGTCCGCCTCTGATAAAACCGTTTCAATGCAGATTGACTATGCGCCAACCGACGCGCGTAAAAAAACGATTCAATTCACCCTACAACACGCCGGTCTTTTGCGGCTGGGGACCAATCCAGTTCAACCCTTCGATCCGGATTGTCCTCTTCCAAAATGGTACGAGCATTGTCCCTCGCGCGATCAGGCGCTCGGCTTGCGGATTGCCGCACGGCTGCTCAGGCAGATCGGCTCAACGCTTCAGATCGAGCAGCATTCGGACCGGACTTGCTATCGTTTTGATCTGCCGGTCGAGCCTGTCTTGTGCGACGCTGACGCATCGCCGGAGGCGCTGGCCAATTTCCCACAGTCCATGGATAACCAGGAGAATACGCATATGCAGGAAAATGATCGAATCTTCGATTCCGAGCGGGATGGCGTATCTGCCCGCATCCTCATCGTGGATGATGTTCCGGAAAATCTGTCCCTGCTTGAAATCATTCTTTCCCGTCTGGGTTATACGCCGGTGCTCTGCGCCGACGGTCGTGAGGCGGTCTCATTGTGCCGGCAGGAAGTATTTGATCTGATTTTGATGGATATTCAGATGCCCGGCATGAACGGCCTGGACGCTGCCCGACACATTCGCGCCGACAGCCTCAACACCGGCACGACGATCATCGCGATGACGGCCTCCGATCAACAAGACGACGAACTGGCCGCCCTGGAGGCCGGCTGCGACGACCGGCTGAACAAGCCGATCAATCGCAAGCTGCTGGAGCAAAAAGTGCGGCGCTGTGTGGCCAAAAAACAGCAGATTCAGGATGCCGGGAAAGGACTGGAGATTACCTCATTTCTCGACGGCGATCCGGATTATCATAAAACCATCGAGACCTTTGTGAGCAATCTGCCCGGCCGTATCGAACAGATGCGCGACGCCCTGAATAAGAACGACTTTGACGAGTTGGCCTCAAAGATTCACGCCTTAAAGGGGTTGGGCGGATTTGCCGGTTTTGCCGTCTATACCGAAAAAGCCGCCCGCCTCGAAGAATCCATACGCGAGCGCGATATCGATAAGATCCAGGCCCAAATTGACGAGATGGTACAAATGTGCATGCGCACCAAGATAAAAACGGATACAAAATAGCGGGTATCGACGCTGCCATCGCCGTTTCCACTGCCGCCAATCCGCCAAAAATTCGATAAAAAATGCTTGACGGCCCGCGAAACGAAATTATGATGTGTGTTTTCGCGGATGTGGCGGAATTGGCAGACGCGCAGGCTTCAGGTGCCTGTGGGCATTAGCCCGTGGAGGTTCGACTCCTCTCATCCGCATCTCTCTTGCAGGGCGATTGCTTTCCGGTTGATCCGACCTTCAGTCCACGATCAGGGCGCCGTTGTGTTCTGGACACGATTCGGGCGTGCTGAGCGGTCGATGGTCAACACTTTCGAACGATTCGGCCAGACACGACAGAGCGGCTTTTCGGTTTCGATCCAGTCTGTTGAATCCATCGGCTCAGCGGCATAGCGAACGGCGCCGGTCGTGCGATGGCGATACTCCCGCAGCATGACGGTCTGCCCTGTCCTGTCTTTGGACTCGCGGTTCAGGCCGTAAAACACAGGTTCGACCGAGGGCAAAGGGCGATCAAGGGTCAATATGGATTGTTCGTTTTCGTTGATGCGCTCATAAACAGCAACGGCCTCTTTTGCCGAATCTGCATCGGTCAGGGCATAAAACGCCGCCGCTTCAATCGCAACATCTGCCGTTTTGTCATCAACCTGTTCCAAAGGACGATAACAGACGCGATCCTGCCCCGTCCGAATACGGTAAATCGCCGACGGCAGCGTCAACCGCGGATCGGACAGATCCAGCCGATACATCATCTGATTGTAATCATAGCGCGGCGTCGCCTCCTCGGCTCGGCCGGAAAAGGTATGGCTGTACGTACCTTCAAAATAAATCAATCGACCGTTATCCTGATCAAACAAGGGGTGGCGCTTGGGATTGTAGAATGAGTAGGCGTCGTGGGTAACGATCTTACGTGCATACTGCCACGGCCCGACGGGTGTATCGGCCTGCGCAAACCATACCTCACCCAGATACGAGGTCGAACCGCCCTGCTGAACGGCAATCATAATCCATGCATCCAGATAATCACTCCAATAGACGGTGCCGTTGTGCGGTATCACATCATTTCCGGTTTCGATGTCATAGAGCCGACCGGTAGCGTGTTTTTCCTGTTGGAGCGACTCAATCAGGGCGCGTTTATTGCCGCCGGCATCGGACAGCAGGCGTTTTGAGTCAACCCATCGAAAGGTCTTCATTTCGTCGGTGTTGTGCAGAGCGGTATAGACTTCATAGCGGTCAGGATCCGTCAAGTCAGCCCAGTCGGTTCTGACCCTCAGGCGAACGCCCAGTGGAAAGGGGGTCGCAAAGTAGTAATACGCGTCGTTGTTGGCGTGCACGGCAAGCGGGTGGCCGACATCATCAAACAGCAGAAAATCCGGATCGCTGCGGCGTATCGGTTCGAATCGCTCCGTTTGATCATTAAAGACCATCCATCCGCGTTCGGTCGGCTCGGTCAGACTCGTCAGCCGAGTGTATTGACACAGCATCCGCATTTTGCCCGTCGGATCCTCAGCGGTCAGCACGCCCTGAATCCACACCATTCCCGGCTCCGAGAGCGGCGCCATCGGTCGGCTGAATCCCGACGCATCGGTAAAATAAGTCAGATCAACGCCACGGTCGGGGTCCAGCCCGCCTTGTTCGGGCAAAAGCGACGTCGCCCCGGCTGTGGCAAAATGACCCAGCGGATACGCCGGGCGGGCCGTATCGCCCCAGAACCAATACAGTCGGTCGCGATAGAGGGTGGTAAACACCGTATCCTGGCCAACTACCTGACCGTTCAGAACGGGATTTTTCAACGGAGCGGGATCGCCGGTCAATAGACTATCGCGATAAATGCCCTGACCCGTTACACGATAAAGCCGTTCGGCAATGTTCAGGCGTTTGATCCGCAGCGTCTCCCGTCCGCCCGGTTGGATGTGAATCGCCTTGCCGCGATAGCCGAAGCCGTCCGCAGGATACTCATAGCCGGGACTGCTGATATGAAAATAGACGGTCTTGTCCATTAGTCCCGGTTCATAGAATGCGACAATCCCGTTGCTGTCGGTCACATAACGAAGATGGCCGGTTGTTGTGAGCGTTGCCAGCGGGACGCCGCGGCCGGTTTGATCGTCCACAACCTGAATACGAAAGTAATCACCCCGCCGCGATTCGAAGGCCTCTTGCCCTGTGGCCGCTGCAATGACAAAACCGCCGGCCATCGCCGCCCACACACAACGCCATAGCCAAGCCGAATGACTCATTTCATTTTAATCCATCATCGGAGACAAGATGTGTTAATCGGGTCTGACGAGTTTGAGTTTTTCCAGAACCGACGGGGCAACGGCAAAGGCGGTCCCGTGCCGCGCGCCGCGTGGAAACTCGACCTTGTCGGAAATATCTTCCCACTTTTTCAGATCGGTTGAGGCGACGGCGCCGTATCGCCCCTGGGTGTATTTATCGAAATAGACGATCCAGCGGTCGCCGACCTTCAGGGCAGCCGGGCCTTCGGCCCAATAGTCGCCGGTAATCGGCTCAGAGGCCGGACCGTAAGGGCCGGCGGCCTTCTCGGCAAACGCCACACGAATGTTTTTCTCGGCCTTGGGATACTTGGTTTCGTTCTTGAGGAACATCGCGTACCGATCGTTTTTGTCGTCGCGGACGATGAAGGTGTCGATGACGTTAAAGCCGGGTTCATAGAACAGGGCCGTGTCGGTATAGGTCTTAAAATCCTTGGTGGCAACGTAGTACATCCGGTGGTTGTTGTCGTCGCTGGGGTGTTCGGTTTGCGGAAAACGCCCCGGAATCGTCGTCGCCCAGCAAATCAGATACGTTTTGGTTTTGGCGTCATAATAAATCTCCGGCGCCCAGCAGTTCCTGGCCGTCGGTTCGTGTTCCATCACCGCAAGAAACGTCTGCTCGGACCAGTCGATCAGGTCTTTGGAATGGGCGATACCGATCCCGTTGTCCCACCAGCCGGTCGTCCAGACCATATGAAATGTTCCGTCGGGGCCTTGTACAATGCTCGGGTCGCGCATCAGCTTGCTGCCGATTTCGGGCTTGAGAAAAGATTGTTCTTTTTTCAGCGGGGCCCATTTCAGGCCGTCATAACTATAGGCCAAATGAAGACCGCTTTCGCCGTTGCCGCGAAAATAGCTGAACAAATAAACCGAAGGTTCCGGCTCGTTGTCCTCTGCAAAAACGGGAACCCCCAAAAGCACTGCGCAAAAGGCCGCAAGAAGAAACATCCGAATGAAATACATTGATCGACTCCTGACCGTTTTCAAAAACACTGTGGTTTCTATTTCATATCCGCGGCGGCGTGATTATTCCGCCGCACCGCACACCCTGTTTTATATCAAAACCCCTGTACAGGGTCAACAGATTATCGTTCTTCGACGACGGCCTTTTGGCGTTCTGCGTCTAAAAACCGCTCCAGGGCCTTGTCGCGGGCCTGCTGGGTCAGCTCGTTGACAATGACCTGCCGCACCTGCTCAAGCGGGCAGGGCATCGCCGGTTTGCGGTCGAGTACCTTGGCAATATGCCAGCCGAATTCGGTGGAAAAGACCCCGCTGGTCTGACCGGACGGTAAATCGAAAACCACCTGCTCAAAGGAAGGCACCATCTGGCCGCGTGAAAAATACCCCAGATCGCCGCCATTGCCCGGACAGGCTGAGTGTTCATCGGCCAGCACGGCGAAATCCTCGCCGTTCTCGATACGCCCCAGCAACTCGTCCATCTGCTGTTTTTGCTGTTCGCTCGGAACCTGCGGGTCGGGATGCTTGACGATATGGGCGGCCCGAACCATTTCCGGCACGCTGAACCGCTCGATATTGCGCTGATAATAGCGGCGAATGTCTTTCTCTTTCGGCTCGCCGACCGCTTTGCCGATCTGTTCGAGCAACTTTTCAGAACGAATCTGCTCGGCCGCTTCGCGACAGAGCTTTTGCCGCTCCGCGTCGCCGCCGGCCATTCGCTGGTGCAGCGGGCCGTCTTCGTTTTCCTGTTCCAAAAGACGACTCAGCAAAGCCTCAATATCGGCCTCGGCAATCTCAGGAAATTCCCGAAGGGCTGCCTGATGGAACAAGACCTGCTCGATCACGTTTTCACGCGCCCACTCTTCAAGACGCTGCTGCCGCTGTTGGACAGGTTCGTCGGCAAACGCCTGCTCATAACTCGGACGCATCCGCTCTTTTTCCTGATCTATGCGGTTCGGGTCAACTGCTTCTCCGTTGACATATAAGGCCATAAAAAACTCCTGATTGTCCAGAATAACTCAAGGCATTCGGTTGGAGGGTATTATACCTAAACCGGGAGGATACAAAAAAGAAAACATCACGAAACGTGCGTTCCGTGATGTTTTCCGGAGGGGAGAAAACTCTTGCGTTATATAGTTCGGCGTTAACGCCATTAACTCTTTAATAAAATTTTAATTATCTGTCAATAGTTACTACGAAAAAAATCACAAAAAGTTCATCTTCTCTATTTTTCCGGATCTGCTGTAAATTCTCGTTACTCAAGTTATCACAGCGACCTACTTAAAGTAGTATAGGCCAACCCCCCTTTGAATGCAAGTAAAAAATAGGAAAGATAAAAAATTTATCCGTATTTTTACCTACTGCACTCAGGAAAAACCTTATCAGTTTTTGTTAACGCCTCAAAAAAACCCAATTTTTACGCCAAAAACGCCGTATGTTCTCACCAAATCGTATCCCGATTTTTTTTGTACTGATTCGGAATTCCGAGACCCGAAGCGGACTTTCGGGGGCTTTTTTTAACAGTATCATCAACATTGCGCCCGCCAGAAAGCCCAAACGGCGGCGTTTTTTGAGATTGCCTTTTGTCACATTCCTGCCTTTCGGACGGGCTTTTCTGCTGGCGAACTGTTTAACAATCTCACAGCATCTCCCCCCCAAAGCTGCTTTTTCTGGACAATTTGCCACGCGGTATCATAATATCGGCTCACCGCGTCGATACCTCCCTCGACTACGCCGTGAGTGCGATAGCCGACGTCCAGAAGCCAGCGGCTGAACTGATCCTCATATTCAGCCGGATAAATCAATGCCGTAACGAAACCGCCGTTGTTATCGGACGCCAGATGAACTTTGGCCCGTCCCGGGGGCAAAGACGCCTCGGCCAACCGACACAAGCGGTCAAAATCCTCGCGGGCGGCTTGTTCCTGCCGCGCGTAAAAAAACATCCCGGCTTCCATTTGGAAGACCTCGCGACGCACGCCCGTCAGTTCCAGCCGACCATCCGGATACGCCTTGTAAATCTTGTAAATGCGAAGATCGGCTGAGGCGTCGCTATCGAGCAACTCGGCAACCTGCTCAGCGGTCAATCCCGTCTGGCTATGGTCGCCAAAATCCACCGCATAAAGCCCGACATAGCGATCCGGCTCTTTGATGTCCGGAAATATCATAATTTCTCCATTTTATTGAACCGCGAGTTTCCCAAGTTAAAGCAAAAATAAGATTCTTTGATTCTGTTATTATATTGTCAACTTTAATTTTGCAAACTTTCGCTTGCCTACCTGTACGACCATCCCGTCCTGAGGGTTCACTTCACGACTCGGATCGTCTATTTTTACATTGTCGATCCGCACGCCGCCCTGCTTGATAAGGCGTTTGGCCTGGCCGCCGGTTTGAACCAATTCGCAATGCAGCAGCAGCTTGGCCGCGGCAATCGGGGCGGACGAAACAGCCACTTCGGGCATCTGGTCGGGCAACTGGTTTTGGGCAAAGACCTTGTCAAATTCCGCCGCGGCGGCTTCGGCGGCTTCTTTGTCGTAAAACTGCTCGACAATCAACTTGCCCAGAATGACTTTGGCCTGCCTGGGGTGGGTTTGAGCCGGATTCACCCAGGTCTTAATCTGCTCGACCGGCACATCGGTCAGCAGGGTAAAGTAGTTTTCCATCAACTCATCGGGGATGCTCATGGTCTTGCCGAACATCTGCGAGGGCGAATCGGTGACGCCGATGTAATTGCCCTTGGATTTACTCATCTTCTGCACGCCGTCCAGCCCCACGAGAATCGGCATCGTAATGACAATCTGCGGCGGCTGACCGGCCAAACGCTGCAAGTCCCGCCCGACCAGATTATTAAAGGTCTGGTCCGTACCGCCCAGCTCGACATCGCTTTGAATTGCGACCGAATCCTGACCCTGCATCAACGGATACAAAAACTCGTGAATTCCGATCGGGTCGCCCTTTTTGTATCGCAGGTCAAACGTGTCGCGCTCGAGCATTCGGGCCACTGTCATTGAGGCGGTCAGCTTAATCACATCAGCCAGCCGTAAGTCCGCCAGCCATTCGCTGTTGTACCGCACCTCGACCTTGTCCGGGGACATATCCAGCACCTTGCCGGCCTGCTCGAAATAGGTCTGGGCATTGGCCTTGATTTGCTCAGCCGTGAGCATGGGACGGGTGGTGTTCTGTCCGGTCGGATCGCCGACGCGGGCGGTATAGTCGCCGATAATGAGCACGGCCTTGTGCCCTAAATCCTGAAACTGACGCAGTTTGCGAAGAACGACGGTATGACCGAGGTGAATGTCCGGTGCGGTCGGGTCCATTCCGAGCTTGACCCGCAGCGGCCGGGGCGCTTGGGCAGCCTCGGTCAGCCGCTGGGCCAGTTCATCTTCGCGATACACCTCCACCGTGCCGCGTTTGAGCAGTTTGACTTGTTCGGCAATTTCTAAAGCCATAATTGTCCATCCAAAACTATATATATCAGTAAAAGACCGGATTATACCATTGAACGTCCTGCCAGGCAACGTCTGTTTTTCCCGGAGAAAACACCAACTTGCCTTTTTTTCAGGCGTAGTATAAAATACGGGTTACGAAAAGCAGTTCAGTTGAAAGGTCGGATGATGACGATGCATGGACTCCATTTACGGCATTGGCACTGGCCCGACCGGCACACCTTGAGCCTGCACCTTCGCCGGCTGGTCCACGATCCACGGTTTTGGGCTGCGCTGGTAATCACGGTATTGGTCGCGCTGATGCTGATTCTCAGTTTTGTGGTAAAACCGAATAATGGAATGACCCCGCCGCCCTACGGCTACCCGCTGTATCCTTATATGTGGTAAGCACAGCGTGCACCGTTGAGCGGCAGGAGGCCAAATGGCTATATAACGCTTAACTGAAAACGGGAGATTTGTCTATGAACGTTCAGGAGTATCTCAGCGGCCGGGGATATGCGTTTCAGGTCAGCGAGCATGAACCGGTTTATACCGCCGGGCAGTTGGCGACCGTCGAGCACGTGCCGCCTCAGCAGGTCGCCAAAACGGTGGTTGTGCGAGCGGACAACGACCGCTTTTATCTGTGTGTCCTGCCGGCCGACCGCAAGGTCAATTTGTATGCGCTTCAGCAGCATCTTGAGGTGCGGTACGTGCGTCTGGCAACCGAAAGCGAGATGGAGTCGCTGTTTGCCGACGCCGAAGTCGGAGCCGAGCCGCCGTTCGGCGAGCTGTACAATCTGCCGACGCTGATGGACAAGAGCCTTGCCAAAGACAAAGAGATTGTCTTCTGCGCCGGCCGCCATGACCGCGCCATTCGGATGGCAATGGCCGATTACAAACGTCTGGCTAAGCCGACGGTCTTGAAGTTCAGCTATCCGGAGGCGCTGGACGAGATTGAATCCCTGCCGCTGGATCCGTTCTTTTACGATCCGTTTATGATGTAAACAACGGGACCTGCCCTGTTAACGCAACGGACAGCCCGGGCGGCTTGTTCTCAGTAGCGGCTCTTGTGAGGCGGCGCGGCACGGGCGATATTGACGAAGAAATAGCGCAGCGCGTCGATGGGATGATCGTACAGGCCGTCTTTTTCGGGCAGTTCCGTTAGGCCGGTATGAGACGCCGGATAATGGTAGCACCGCAGCGCCTCAATCAGGCGCGCACAGCGCGGCGCGATGATCAGGTGTCCGGTTCCGTCGCCGTTGCGTAGCGCCACGCGGATCTTTTCAATGCCTTCGAGGATGCGACTTTTGCGCCAGGTCGCACGAATGCCGGCTGCGGCCAATTCGTGAACGGCGGCGGTGCCGGTGATGTCGCTGCGTCCGGCCCCGGCCGGATCGCAAAACGTGCCGGCGACGTGTGCTTCGGCACAGGGTGTGTGCGCCTTGATATAAGCGGCGTGCTCGGCAATGGTTTTGCGGCGGCGGACATATTCATCGATCACAAACACACGGCCTTCTTCATCGGTCTGAATCCAAAGGCACACAAACGGATTGACAAACCCGAAATCAATCGCGCGATACAGCGGTCGCGTCGATTGATAGTCCACCGGCGCGACATGCACGGTCGGATCAAACTCGGCAAAGACGGCGTTTTCAAGACTGGGCCGCAGGCAAAGCATCTCGGCCTCAAACCCCGCCCGACTGGAACGCCGCATTTGACTGATGCAGTCGTCAATGGCCAAGTACCCGTCGGCCCGACGGGCAACGCCGCGACAATCTTCGGACAGCGGACAGCGGCTGCAGCTTCGCTCCGGCGGACAGCGTTCAATGACTTCCCAGACGCACCAGCGAAACATCGGCATACCGATGCGCTCGGCCTGTTCCACGAGGCGCTGCATCAGGCCATAGGGACGATGCATCGTGCTGAACATCTCCATCGCTCCGTGCAGGCCGCGTTCGCTGCGGGTGACAAATTGAGCCGCCGCCAGCATCTGGTCATCAAGCAGTTCCATTTCGTCGCAGCGGAGTTTGTGGATATGTCGTCCGCGAATAGCCGCGGCGGACTGCGGCAAGACTTCAACGGTTGCACCGTTTTTGAATCGACAGGATTGCGACAACAGTCTGCCGTCAAGACAATCTTCAAAGCCGGATTGCACAAACGCGGCGAAGTAATCATACATTCGATGGGCCTGGTCAAGCGAACCGGCCAGCATCCGTGTTTGACAGGCGGGCTTGAACAGACCTTCCAGAACGGTGGCCGCGGCTGCGAGTTGTGTCTTGCCGCCGCCGCGATTGGCCCAGACCAGACAATCCCCGTTGGCCGGGGGCGAGACGGCAAAATCGGCGTTGTAGGTGTGCCAGAGATAATCCATCGGGCTGCTGTGGCCCGGACAGATGCGGCTATTCGGCACGGACAGCTTGAAAAAGACCCGCATATAGCGCCATAATTGCCGACGCGTGGTTGGCCGGTGCTGACGCAATCGCTTCCAGACCTCTGCAGCAGCAGAAGCGGTAGGATCAACAAGGGGGACGGACTGTGTTGACATCGAGCTGCTCCTTTCTGTGTGGGTTGATTGGCCGGCAAGATGCCGGCAATACGGCTCCTTTTATACCCTATCAAGGGCAAACCCACCGGTTCACCCCCGAACCGGCGGGTATTATAGCAGAAAGTTAGATAAAAATCAAACACTCGCTGTAGCAGCGCAACGTATGCTGAGAATCCGCGTTAATGTCGCGGAATCAAAGATTAAAAATCAAAATGCAAAATCACACATCAAATTTCAAAAAGAGCGATGTACCGGCAGAATATCCCCATCGGTGCCGTGAATTGGCAATGTCGCCTGAGCGGGCAGGCTGTCGGACAGCAATTTCATTTTGATTTTTGCTTTTTGATATTTGATATTTGATATTTGATATAACTTGCTACGCAGAAAGTCGTTATGTTAATTCAACAGGAATAAACCTGCGCTGTAGTACTCATAATGGGAACATGCTGCAACCTACACCGTCATGGGTTTTCAGTTGCGCATCAGTTCGACGTTTTCACGGCCGACGACGGCGCCGATTTTGCGGCAGAAGTCCACATCGGCCCGCACGCTGAGGCTTTTGTCGGCCACGGCGACGATTCGCCAGCCGCCGGCGGTCTGGATGCTGATTTGGACGGGGCTTTTGCCGCGATGGCTCCGGCACAGCGAGGCAATCTGGCCGATCTTTTCCTCGGTGATGTTCAGCGACAGCAGGCGAATCCAGACCCGCGCGGCCAGATTGTCGGTCACCTCTTCAAGGGCGTACAGCTCTTCACAAAGCAGGTTGGGCGTTTCGCGTTTGCAATCGACCTTGCCGCGGACGAAGACGACGTTGTCCACTTCCATTAAATGCCCGAATTTTTCGAGCGTCCTGGGAAACAGGACCACCTCACATTTGCCCTGCAAATCTTCCAGTTCAAGAACCGCCATTTTGGCGCCGGCGTTGCGTCCGTTTTTGGTGACGATGTTGCGGATTCTGGTGATCATCCCACCGATGACGACCTCGCGGCCTTCGTGTTTGTTGCTGAGCTGGCTGGTGTGCAGCGTCGAATAAGCGTCGATTAGATCGGCGTGCTTGCTGAGCGGATTGCTGGTGACGTAAAAGCCGAGCACCTCTTTTTCATAGGTCAGCATCTGGGTCTCCGGCCAGGCGGGCACATCGGGCAGAGCGGGCGCGGCGCTGTCATCGTCCTGACCCAAACCGGCGGCGAAGAAATTCATCTGGCCGCTCTGGGCGTCGGCCTGCATTGATGCGCCGACCTGCATCGCCGATTCCAGTCCGGCCATCATCTGGGCGCGACTTCCGCCGAGATTGTCAAATGCACCGGCCTTGATGAGCGCTTCGAGTACTTGTTTGTTGACCGCACGCAGATCGACGTTCTCGCAGAAATGAAACAGATTTTTGAATCGTCCGATTTTTTCCCGCGCGGCAATGATCTGTTCGACGGCCTTTTCGCCGACGCCTTTGACCGCGGCCAGCCCGAAGCGAATAACGCCTTTTTTGTCCTGTCGGCCGTGCTCACGATCATAGATGACGGTAAAATCGACAAAGCTGTCGTTGATGTCCGGCGGCAGCACGTCTATACCCATCTCGCGACACTCGCCAATGTATTCGACGACCTTGTCGGTGCTTGCCATTTCATAGGTCAGCAAGGCGGCCATATATTCGACCGGATAATAGGCCTTCAGCCAGGCGGTTTGGTAGGCGACGAATGAGTAGCGGGTGGCGTGGCTTTTGTTGAAACCGTAGCCGGCAAATTTTTCGATCAGGTCGAAGATGTCCTCGGCCTGTTTTTCTTTGAGGCCTTTTTTGATACAGCCTTCAACAAAACGTTTCTTCTCGGCGGCGATCACATCCAGCTTCTTTTTGCCGATGGCTTTAATCAGGGCATAGGCCTGACGCAGCGGGATGTCGCCGAGCCGATTGCAGATCCGCATCACCTGCTCCTGATAGACCATAATGCCGAAGGTCTCTTCAAGCACCTCGCGCATAATCGGGTGCGGCACATCCCATTTGGCGCCGTGCTTGCGGTCGATGTAGTCGGGGATCAGCGCCATCGGACCGGGGCGATAGAGGGCGTTGGCGGCGATGAGATCTTCCAGCCGGTCGGGGCGAAGTTTCATCAGCAAATCCTGCATCCCGCCGGATTCAAACTGAAAAACACCCTTGGTGCGACCGGCGCCGAAGATGTCGCGAAATACGGTCTGGTCGGTGATGTCGATTTTTTCGATGTCGATGGTCTTGCCGTGGACGTCTTTGATTAAATCCAGCGCCCGCTGGATGATGCTGAGCGTCTTAAGACCCAGAAAGTCCATCTTCAGCAAACCGACCTTTTCGACCGTCGGGCCTTCGAACTGGGTGATGATGTCGTCGGAGTTGGCCTGCTTGTACAGCGGCAGGAAATGAGTCAGCGGTTCATCGGCGATGACGACGCCGCAGGCGTGCACCGAGGCATGACGGGCCAGCCCTTCGAGACGGCGACCGATGTCAATGACGCGGCGGGTCAGTTCGTTTTCGTCGTAGGCTTTTTTCAAGTCCGGCTCGACCTGAAGGGCCTTGTCGAGGGTCATTTTCAATTCATTGGGCACCAGCTTGGCCAGGCGGTCGGCCTCGGCCAGCGGCACATCCAGCACACGGCAGACGTCGCGGATGACGGCTTTGGCCTTCATCGTGCCGAAGGTGATGATCTGGGCGATCTGGCCGTATTTTTTGCGAACATATTCGAGTGTCCGCGGGCGGCTGTCCTGACAGATGTCAATGTCGATATCGGGCATTTCGTTTCGTTCCGGATCCATAAACCGCTCAAACAGCAAATCGTAATGAATCGGATCGACATCGCAGATGCCCAGACAATAGCCCACGACCGTACCGACGGCGCTGCCTCTGGCGCCGACGGGGATGTTATTGCCGCGGGCATAGTTGCACACATCCCAGAC
Organism: Phycisphaerales bacterium; assembly: GCA_011048645.1. Taxonomy (GTDB): domain Bacteria; phylum Planctomycetota; class Phycisphaerae; order Sedimentisphaerales; family Anaerohalosphaeraceae; genus T3Sed10-213. Next base: position 2,030 of record DSDR01000107.1, on the reverse strand, counting down.
AATTAAAAAATAACTGGCAAAGCCCTTGCCGATAATGACCTCCAGCTCGCGTTCGATGCGTTCGCGGACGGCGTCGGTGATTTTGCCGTACAGTTTTTTGGCGCCCTGATAGACCAAATCGCGCAGATAGTCCTCGGCGGTTTGGCCGTTATCGGGTGTATAGACCGGCGCATGGCGGCTGGTCAAATCCAATTCGACGTTGCAGCGCTCGGCAATCCGCAGGGTGTTGTCGCACGCTTCGGGCACATCGGTAAACATCGAGCGCATTTCGTCGGGACTTTTCAGATAGACGCTCGGCGGGTACGTCATCCGGTCCGGGTCGTTCACCTTCTTGCCGGTGCTGATGCAGCACAGCGCGTTGTGCGCCTCAAAATCGTCAGCGTTGAGAAAATGCACATCGTTGGTCGCCACCAGACCGACGCCCTTGCGTTGGGCCAGGTCGATCATCATCGGCCGCACGTGGGGACTGTCGTCGCCGTCGTGCTGCTGAATTTCGAGAAAGAAGCGTTCGGGACCGAAAATTTTGAGGTATTCATCGACCGCCTTTTCAGCCGCGGCCATATCGTGCCGCTTCAGCGCGGCCGGCACTTCACCGGCAATACAGGCGGTCGTGCAGATCAGCCCGTCGTTCAGCTCGGCCAGTAACTCCTTGTCGATGCGCGGGCGATAATAAAAGCCCTCGATAAAGCCCAGACTGCTAAGCTTCATTAAGTTGCGATAGCCGGTCAGGTTTTCGGCCAACAGCAGCAGGTGATAGGCGTTTTCTTTGACGCCGCCGCCTTTTTGCCGTTCAAAGCGGCTCTCCGGGGCGATGTAGGCCTCCATCCCCAAAATGGGCTTGATGCCGGCGGCTTTGGCCTTGACGTAAAAATCAACCGCACCGAACAGATTGCCGTGATCCGTGATCGCCGCCGAGGCCATCCCCAGCTCCTTGCAGCGGTTAAAGAGCCGCTCGGCCTGAATCGCACCGTCCAACAGGGAATATTGCGTATGCAAATGAAGGTGTACAAATCCTTCCATAAAATCTCCACAAAATTCAAAAACAAGAATAAATCACCCGCTCTATCCTACCATCGACCGCCCAATAATCAATAGTCAATCGTCAATAATCGATCGACTCTGCGCACCCACACGCTGCGCGCAAAGGCGCCGCCCTGGTCAATGAATGAGTCAATAGTGACGAATGGTGATAAACAGCGATGGATGGGGATTGTCAATCTTGCAGAAATCAGCAGCCTGAAAACGCCTGTTAGTGCGATACCGTTCGGATTGTGCCTTTGATGATCTTAATCGCGGGTCGGCCTGCGCCCGATGTGCTGGCCGCGGCGACCAGGACATTCGACGACTCGGCCATCAGTGAATTCCAACGGTACGATTCGCTGAGATTTCGGGCAAACGGCCTGGGTTGAACGGCCCAGGTCAATCCGCCATCGGCGCTGCTGACCACGCCGAATTGATAGGTTCCGTCGGCCTGTTCGTCCGTCTGAAAGGACACGAAAATCGGTCCGTCATCCACCGCGGCAATATAAGGCGCCACAGCGCGATGCTGAACATCAAGGGGGGCGTACACCTTCTGACGCGGCCCCCACGTCTGTCCGCCGTCCTGACTGCGAATCGACCAGGTCACAAATTGGCCGTTGCGATCGATATCGTGCCCTTCCAGTACGAGCAGGATGTCGCCATTGGCCAGAATCGTCGCCACCGGCATCCCGTCGCGCGAACCGGACGTGCGGGAAATGACCTGCGGTGAATGCCACGAACGGCCGTGATCATCCGAACGCTGCATCTCAATGACCTGATCGGTTCCCGCAGCGCCGGCTTCCTGCGCATAAAACACCAGCAATTGGCCGTTGTCTTTTTGGATAATCTGCGGCTCCCACACGCCTTCAGTGTTGCTGACAATCTCGGACCACTGTTGCCACGTTGCCGCCCGGTCGCCGCTGCGAGAGACTTTCAGCGTCTTGGTTGTGCCGCTGACGAGCCGATAAGCACATAACACATCGCCGTTGGCCAGTTGAATCAGTTCAGCG
>DSDR01000172.1 GCA_011048645.1 Phycisphaerales bacterium | reverse complement strand
TTGCTGTTTCTGGAGCAATCGCTTAATTGGGGCGGGCGGCTGCGGAAGCTGGCGTTTTTATTTGGCTTGCTCAGTTTTGCCGTGCTGCTGCTGACCGGTTTTCTGCCGCCGCTGCTGGGCGGACGGCTGGAAGGATACTGGCTGATGCTTCACGCGACATTTGCACCGATTTTTATTGCCTGTGCGGCGGTGGTGGTCGTAACCGGCGCCGAGCGATATCGACTGGTTAAGCACGACGCCGAGCACCTGGCCGACTTGTGGAAAAACCGAAAAAACAAAAACGCCTGCTGGCTGACCGACTGTTCGGCCGCGCCGAAAGCGGGCTTCTGGCTCTTAACGGCGTTGTCGCTGCCGTTGACGCTGACGATGGTCATCAGTATGACCACGCTGTTCGGCACGAAAGGGCAGGAATGGCTTTTTGAGGCCCATCGCTGGAGTGCGCTGGCATTCGCGGCCGCGGCGGTGTTAACGTTGTATGTTCTGATTCGCAAAGAGATCAGGAAGGATACGCAAATCTAACACACCATTTTTAAGGGAGGTTCACTATGGCAAACGAAAGCTTACCGAATTATCTGGCGGCAGCAAAACCCAACCCGATGGAAAATCGGGCGCCGTGGTACAAAAATACGGCGCCGTCCTATGCGGGCATTTTCCTGTCTGTGCCGTTTATGGCCGGCATGGCCGGCGCGCTTCAGTTCGGCAGTGTATGGGCCGGATTTGTGGGGTTGCTGATCGGATCGCTGTTCTGTTTTCTGCTGTACTATGTCCCCGGCATGCTCGGTTTCAAAACGGGAATGCCGCTGTATGTGGTCGGCTCGTCAACGTTCGGCACGCAGGGCGGAATTGTGATGCCGGGATTATTGATGGGGGCGCTTCAGATCGGTTGGCATGCGGTGTTTACGTTTTCGGCGGCCTCGTTTTTTATGCAGGCCATTGGTCGGGACGCCGGGCCTAACTCGGCTTTTTTCTGGCTGGTTTGTGCGGTTTGGGGATTGATTTTTGCGTTTGTGGGTGCGGTCGGCATTAGCTGGCTGGGCTGGCTGTCGAGCTGGATTCCCGTCTTTCCTTTGGCCGCCATTGTGATTGCGGGGTTTGCCAATATGGGCGGCATCGGCAAATTCGAATCGGTCGCCGACATCGCTCGCTCGGCGGCCATCATTCCCGTCATGGGGTTGGGTGCGTTTGCGGCGATACAGGCCGCGGCCGGTTTTTTTGCGACGGCCGGTGCAGCCGGCGCTGATTTTACGATGAACAGTCGTTCTCAAAAAGACGTGGTGTTGGGCGGATTTTGGGGCATTACGATTGCGGCGCTGGTCGCCGGTACGTTTGCCCTGTTTACGATTGCCGGAGCCATCGGCAATAATCCACAACTGGCGGTTCAACACGGGGTCGGGACGGATAAAATGGCTGGAATTCCGCTGTTTATCAGTTCGCTCGGCGAGGTCGGCGGCTTATCGAAAATTATGTTCTGGGTGTTCTTGATCGCCTGCATTTGTCCGACGGGCTTTTGTGCGTTTTTGGCGGCCAATTCATTCTCGACGATGTTCCCCAAACTGCCGCGTACCGGTATGACGATGGCGGCCGGTGTCGTGGGCGTGATTCTGGCCGCGACGGGGTTGGCCAACAATCTGGCGGGGTTCTTCGGCTTGATCGGGGCTTCTTTCGGTCCGATTATTGGCGCCATGACCGCCGACTATATCCGCAGCGGAGGCTGGAACGGGCCGCGGAAAGGGATTAACTGGGCCGGCTATATCGCTTGGGCTGTGGGGTTTGTTGTGGGTATCTTTAATGTCCTTCCGGGCATCGGATTCAGTTACGGTCTTGAAACGCTCGTCTCGTTTATTCTTGGATTCTCAATCTATCTGGTGGCCGCGGAAATGGGACTTGAGCCGGAAACGGTATCCCTGGAAAAGAAGTAAACCCGACGAGGTTTCGATTTCGTGTTCATAAGGTATTATGAATACAGGATAAATCGTTTTTACGTCGCGGCTTTCTGGAGGGTTCAGCGGCCGCGACGTTTTTTTGTCGAAAAGATGCCACAGACAAATCGGTTGAGCGAAGACGCGAAAAAAACCGGAATTTGACATTCGGGATTTTTCAGTTACAATGAAATAAGTACAAGAAATAGACAGAAATGGTATATAACCGGGAGACAGTCAAAATGAAAAAATTGGTGTGGTTGAGTGTAGTATTAACAATCGGTCTGATCGCTTTTGGATGTAAAAAAAGTCCAACACCCCCGGCCCAACCGGATGACGAGCAGACAACCCGTTCGGTCGAGAGTGAACCGGCGACGTCAACGGAACAGGTTCCCGCAACTTCGGAGACTGAACCGGCAAACGAGGATGAGAATCTTGTTCCGATACCGCTGACATTGCCCAAGCCGATGTTTGTCGGGACGCCGCAGAATCTGGAAGGCGTGCAGAATCTTGAAAAACCACTCGGCAGACCGCGCCCGCCGTTTCTGGCGCCCGAAGGGGTCGCTAATGTGGCGCTCAACAAGCCGGTAACCAGCTCGGAACCGTTTCCGATAATGGGTGACCTGGAGATGATTGTCGATGGCGATAAAGAAGCCACCGAAGGCAGTGTGGTGGAACTGGGGCCGTTTGCCCAGTGGGTGATGATTGACCTGGAAAAGGAACACGACATTTATGCCATTGTCGTCTGGCACTATCACCGCACGCCGGCGGTGTATTTCAATGTGGTCGTCGAGATTTCCAACGATCCGGAATTTATTGAATCGACGGTGGTCTTCAATAATGATCACAACAATTCGCTGGGCCTGGGCGTGGGAACCGACCAAAATTATGTTGAGACCTCGGAAGGCAAGCTGATCGATTGCAAAGGGATTCGCGGTCGCTATGTTCGCCTGTGGAGCGAGGGCAACAACCAGAATGACTACAACCACTATATTGAAGTGGAAGTGTATGGCAAATAGCCGCCTATGAGGTTATCACGGACAGGATGTCTGCTGTTCGGTATGACGCTTGCATTCGGCCTCTGGTTCAGGATTTATGCCCTGGACATGAGGCCGATGCATACCGATGAAGCGGTTCATGCCGAAAAATTCGGCGCTTTGCTGGATGAGGGCTTTTACGCCTATGACCCCGACGAGTACCACGGTCCGACGCTGAATTATCTGGCGCTTCCGGTGGCCTGGCTCCGCGGACAGGCGTCGTATATCGATATTGACGAAAAAACGCTTCGCTTTGTGCCGGCGATTTTCGGAACGTTGCTTTTATTGACTCCGCTTTTGTTTTTTGACGGTATTGGTCTGCGCGCGGCGGTGTTTTCCACCGTGCTGCTGGCTTTTTCGCCCGCTTTTGTCTATTACAGCCGCTACTATATTCAGGAAATGCTGCTGGTTTGCTTTACCGCAGGCTTTCTGGGCGGAATGTGGCGGTATATGCGGTCTCATCGGCGCCGATGGATACTCTTTGCGGGTGTGTGTGCCGGTCTGATGCACGCGACGAAAGAAACGTGCGCGCTGACGTTTGCCGCGGTGATGCTGGCGGCGCTGCTGACGCTGGTCTTGACGGGCTGGCCGGTGCGTTTTTCGCTGTACAACCGGAACGGACTACTGGGCCTGTTGGCCGCGGCAGCGACCAGTATGGTCTTTTTTTCATCCTTCGGCAAACATCCCGACGGCATTCTGGATTCGGTGCTGACCTATACCTACTGGCTCAATCGCGCCGGCCAGCACAGCATCCACGCCCATCCGTGGTATTGGTATCTGGATTTGATGGTGTGGATTGAGTTTGTCCAGCCGATTACGTGGAATGAAGACATCATCGCAGCCGGCGCCCTGTTCGGATTCTTTTTTGCATTTCAACGTCGCGCAGGGCTGTCGCATCGCCGCCCGTTCGGTGTGTTTTTGGCTTTGTTTACGTTGATTTTAACGATTATTTATTCGGTCATCCCGTATAAGACGCCGTGGTGTGCGTTAAATTTTATGTACGGGATGGTTTTGCTCGCGGGGTTGGCAACCGACCGGATGCTTCGCTGGGATGTGATGCGATGGCAGAAAATCATGCTGTGCATTGTACTGGCGGGTTTCGGGGTTGTCAGTCCGCTGTTTCAGTCGGTATTTTTGAACACCCGATACGCCGCTCATCCGAGCAATCCGTGGGTGTATGCGCACACCGGCCCGGATGTGTTCAAGATCGAGCAGACCGTCCGCCGCATTGCGGACGTCCATCCGGACGGCAAGAAAATGTTTATTCAGGTTATTGCGCCGGGGCATGATTACTGGCCGCTGCCGTGGTATCTGCGGGATTTTGAAGCGGCAGCCTATACCGACACCGTCGATTTGCGTTTGCCCAATGCACCGTTGGTGATTGGTCATGCCGATGTCAAGCAGGACGTGCTGCGAAAACTGTATGAGACCCCGCCGCCGGGTCAGCGTGAACTTTATGTGCCGTTGTTTGATGAGTATATCGAGCTGCGTCCCGGCGTCGAATGGCGGGGGGTGGTGACGCGATCTCTGTGGGAAAAAGTATTTGCTCAGACGCCGGCGGCCGTTGAATCTTCTCATGATCAAGTGGATGAGGGACCTATTGTGCATATTCAGCCCGACCGTAACGAGATTCCGAAAACGGCCAAGTTCAGCCATCAGGCTATGAATACGGTCTTTGAAATCTGGGTTCAGCACGAGGACGGCTCTTACGCCGGCCGCGCTGCGCGTGCGGCGTTCACCGAGGTCGATCGGCTGGAGCAGGAGTTGAGTCGCTTCATCGACAACAGCGATATCAGTCGCATCAATCAGGCCCGGCCCGGCGAATCGGTGGTGGTCTCGCCGGATACGATGGCTTGTTTAAAAATTGCTGAAGAAGTTTACGCACGGACAGACGGCGCATTTGATATGTCGGTCGGACCGTTGGTTCAGCTGTGGCGGCAGGGCGAACCGACTCCTGATCAGATCGCCCGACTGTTGCCGACGCGAGAGGGCAGGCCGTTTGAACTCAATGCGGAGGAGTTAACCGTTATCGTAGGGCGGCCGAATATGGAGCTTGATTTGGGCGGCGTGGCCAAAGGCTACGCGATTGATCGGATGGCCGAAATGTTGAACCAGTGGACCATTGAACACGCCCTGATACACGGCGGGGCAAGCTCGGTGCGCGCGTTGGGGCCGCCGCAAGAAAGGGACGGCTGGCCGATTCGGTTGTCCAATCCGCACGATCCAGCAGAAACGCTGGTTCGCCTGGCGTTGGCCGGTCGCGTGCTGAGTTGTTCGGGGCTGGAGCGCGGAAGCCATATCATTGATCCCGTATCCGGCCGGCCCGCATCAAAAAGACGGGCGGTTTGGCTGTTGACGGATTTTTCAGCGGCCAAAGCCGATGCGTTGACCACCGCTTTTATGGTGTTGCCGACCGAAGCGGTTGCGCAATTGGCCGACGAACATCCGCAGGACGGCGTTATGCTGATACCGGCTGATCCGACACAATCGCCGTTGAAATTGGGGTTGTGGCCGTAGCACGGCCTAACAATAGATCATTTTTTTTGTCATTCCGCCGTCGATGATAAAATTCTGGCCGGTGATAAAGGCGGCTTTTTCTGAACACAAATAAAAAACCATTTCGGCGATGTCTTCCGGTTGTCCGACTCTGCCGACCGGGTGCTGAGCGTGATCTCGGTCGGTTAATGTCGATGCAGGGCCGTCCTGTTGCCATGCATCCGTTACGATCCAACCCGGACTGATGCAGTTGACGCGCACCGGAGCCAGGCTCATCGCCAGCGAATGAGTCAGCCCCACCAATCCGGCTTTGGAGGCTGAATAGGCCTCAGTATGCGGCTCGCTCATCAACGCTCGCGTTGAGGCGATCAGCACGATAGCGCCGGCGGTCTTTTTAAGTGAAGCGGCGGCGTGCTTGGCACACAAAAACGCGCCGGACAGGTTGACATTCAAAACCTGCTGCCATTGATCGTAGTCAAGCAGCTCAATCGGGCGATTGTCGGCGATAGCGGCATTATGTACGACCGCATCCAGACGACCGGACCATTGAACTGCCTGCCGAATGACCGCTTCGACATCGGCCTCCAACGCGATATCCGTCTGTACAAACAAAGTCCGCTCGGTCTGTTTCAATCTGTCCAAGGCGAATGTTTTTAACTGTCGGTTTTTCTCGGCAAGCACGACAGATGCTCCGGCCTGAATGAAACGATGTGCGATGCACAACCCAATGCCTCGGCCGGCGCCTGTGATAAGAATTGTTTTTCCGGCCAACATAGCGGATCGTCCCTTACTGTGCGGCTGATTTTGACTGATTTCGCTGTGTACTGAGCACATCGCCGTATTGGTGCTTGAGCCAAATTAAATCCCGCAGTACCTTAATCGCTTCGTGAGAGGGTTTGAGTCGGCTGTCCGGATCCCATGACCAGTCCACGGGAAATTCGCATATCCTGTAGCCGTATTTCATCGCCAGCAGGATAATTTCCACATCAAACATAAATCCGTCGATGGTGCTGACTGCATACAGACATCGGGCAATCTGGCCGTCATAGACCTTAAAGCCGCACTGCGTGTCGGTCAAATTGGCCAAGCGTTTGAGGTCGTGAATCAGCAGCCAATGAAACAGCCGCGAGCAGAGCCGACGATACCAGGATTGCGGACGATGGATGTGGCTGACGCTCATTTTACGGGAGCCGTGGGCGATTTGGCATCGGCCGCTTTGAATCAGTTCGATGCCCGTCATCGCTTCCTGATACGGCACGCAGCAGCCGCTGTCGGCAAACATCACATACCGGCCGCGGCTTTCGAGAATCCCCGTGCGTACCGCGCAGCCTTTGCCGCGGTTGCGTTCCAATCGAAGCACACGCACCGAGACAGGGGACCGAGCGGCGCATTGCTCAGCGACATCGGCGGTCTGATCTCGACTGCCGTCATCGGCAATCAGGATTTCGCCGCCGTCGGGAAACCGGGTCAGAAACTCCGATGCAGCCGCGATATCGCCGCCTACTTTCCTGGCCTCCTGAAAGGTCGGGATGACAATTGAAAGACCGATTGTCTCTGTCGTTTTTGTATTCATAAATATCCGTTTATTCCGTCTGTTTACTCTACCCCAAAGGCCGGATTCTGTGAAGCGTTTTCTCAGCATATGAGACAAAATAAAGACAGAAATTCCCTGATTGTTTGTGTATTTCTTGTTGAATCCGGGCTTGAAATCCGGATAATACGAAACATATCCGAACAATAAATCTGACGTTTAAGGAGAAAGAAAATGGGGTTTTGGGGTATTCCGTCCGGTTAGTGATGGATTCTTTTTCGTCTTGCATTGCACTGAATCGAGATGGACATAACGCGCCGCTGGCAGGTCAACGTGTTTTAATCTCGATAGTTGTCGAACCCAAATATCGATTGACGTGTCGTGTTGTGAAAGGAACCAAACTATGCAGCTAAGTCTTTTTGACGGTTTGATCATTCTTGTGTTTTTTGCGTGTGTGATCGCACTGGGCCTTTATAAGAGCCGAAAGGAAGAAACCTCTGAGGATTATTTCCTTGCCGGTCGCGGACTGAAGTGGTGGCTGATCGGTTTTTCTCTCATTGCCGCCAACATTTCCGCCGAACAATTTGTGGGAATGGCCGGACAGGCGGCCTCGCCGGAAATCGGACTTGCGGTGGCCAGTTATGAATGGATTGCAGCAATCACGCTCGTGGTGGTGGCGTTCTTTTTCCTGCCGAAATTTCTCAAAAGCGGTATTTTTACGATTCCTGAATATCTCGAATATCGTTTCAATCACTCCTCTCGTTTGGTGATGTCCGCGTTAATGGTCATTGTATTTGCGGGGGTGACGATTCCCACCGTTATTTATCTTGGCGCACGGACGCTGGGGCCGTTGTTTCCCGACACGGTACTGGGAATGCCTGTGAACATTACGACGCTGTCGTGGTTTGTGGGCATTCTTGCCGCTTTGTATGTTGCGGCGGGGGGGTTAAAAGCGTGTGCCTGGGCGGATTTAATTCAGGGATCGGCCCTGATCGTTGGCGGCGCCGTCATCATGATCCTTGCTTTTATGGCGCTGGACAACCCGTCAAACTATGAACTGATTAGTGAAGCTTCAGTTCATGAAATGCTGAATGTGCAGGAAGGCGCCACACTGGGCGAAAAATTTGCGGTCCTCAAACAAGAGCAGATGCACATGGTTCTGCCGGCCGACAGTACCTTTTTGCCGTGGACGGCGCTGCTGTTGGGCATCTGGATTCCGAACTTTTACTACTGGGGGCTGAATCAGTTTATTATGCAGCGTACGCTGGGGGCGCATTCCCTTCGCGAGGGACAGCGGGGCGTTGTGTTCGCCGCCTTTTTGAAGCTGCTGATACCGTTTATCGTGTGCGTGCCGGGAATTATCGCGTTTACCTTATATGCTCCCGTGATGCATGACAATGCAATGCAGATGGAAGGACTCAATAAACCAACCCTTGAAACGTTTGAGCAGCTTCGACAGTCCCCCGCAGAGGCTGGCGCGGTCTTTCGATTTAACGGCGATTTTGCGCAGCGGCAGCCGGAGTTGAGCGAGCAAATCGTTCAATTCAATGCGGCGTTACTGGGCAAAGAAATCCCCGACAGTCCCGATCTTGTTCAGGCTAACCGAACACTGCTTGAAAACGTCCGGCGACAGCGCCCCGACCTGTCTTTAAGCCGGGAATTGGTCGGCTATGATTATGATGGTGCGTTTCCGCTTTTGATTCGGTACTTGACGCCGAACGGATTGCGGGGGTTTGTGCTGGCGGCGTTGATGGGGGCGGTGATCAGTTCGCTGGCGTCGATGCTCAATGCGGGGTCAACCATTTTTACGATGGATCTGTATAAAGATTGGTTTACAAAGAAAGAAACCGTCAACCACAAACTGCTGATTTTAATCGGCCGTATTTGCGTGGGGGTTTTGGTCATTATCGGGTGCATCATTGCACCGATTCTTGCCGACCCCCGGTTTGGCGGCGCGTTTGCCTTTATCCAGGAGTTCCAGGGCTTTATTTCGCCCGGCATTTTGGTCATTTTTCTGTATGGCCTGTTTGTCAAAAAGGCGCCGCGCGTGTGCGGCGTATTGGGATTGGTCCTGAGTCCGATTATTTATGGCGCCTTGTTTTTCGGTTGGAGTGAGCTGGCGTTTTTGAATCGAATGGCGCTGACCGTTGGGCTTATCGCCGTCGTGCTGGCCATTGTCACGGTACTGCGTCCGCTTCCTGCACCTGTTACGCTGCCCGAACAGACGAAAATCGAGATGGAATGGTCGAAAGGTTCAATGTACCTGGGCGGCGTTGTTATTTTGGCTACCATTGCTTTGTACATTATTTTCTGGTAAGAGTAAGATAAGGGTTGAGGTTTATGGTATCTTCACAAGATCAAAAACTGATTGATGAAATAAAGGCGCTGGCTGCAAAAGTCAATCTGGATATCGCCGGCGCCAAGGTGCGTCGGTCTTCGTCCCGATTTTGTCTGGGCGTCGAACATGGCGACTATAACGGAACCGAACTGTTCGGCGTAGGAACCGACCGGTTTATCTGGATGGCCTATAAACCGAACGGCACGCATAAAATGCGTCTGTACAGCGGTAACTTCCCCGATGACGGGGTGGTGGAGTTTGAACTGGGCAGAGTGCCCGATCCTCAATCCGCCGAGATGGCCGATACCTGGGCGCGGTTTCCCTGCGGCGTGGATTTTATCCTGCGTCGGGAAGGGCTGCCGCTTGACAAAGGCATGGATGCCGTGCTTATCGGCAATATCCCCGGCGGCGGAATGAGCCGCAGTGCGTCGCTGACGCTGAATCTGATTCTCTCGGCGCTGGACGTCAACGGCATTGCCGCGCCGGATATGATGCAGGTGGTCGATTTGGCCCAAATGGTTGAGAACGACTACATTGGTTCACCATGCGGCAAGCTCGATCAGATCATGATCGCCTTTGCCAAAGCCGGTATGGGCACGCACTACAAGCCCGCCGACCGTTCGATTGAGTATGTCCCGCTGGGCGCCGGCGCCGACGATTTTCGCATTATGGTAATGGATACCGGCACGGTCCGCCCGGGACTGGAAAAATCCACCTACAAAATTCGACGCGCTGAGTGCGAGGAACTGGTCGCAAAAGCCAGGCAGGCCGGTTTTAAGATTTCCTGTCTGGCTGATATTCGCGACAAGAGCCTCTTTGACCAAATCAAATCGCGTTTCGAACAGGACGCTTCGCATCTGGTCGCACGGATGGACTACATCTATAACGCCCAGAAACGCTTTTATGAGATGATGGACGCCTGGAAGGCTGGCGACATCGAGACCGTCGGACGGATTTTCCGTCAGGATGGCATCGGGCTGCGCGACGATTATGTCATCTCCGGTCCGGAGCTGGAAACGATGTGCGACATCGTCCGCACCGTGCCCGGCGTTCTCGGTGAGCGAATGCTCGGCGGCGGCGATAAAGGCGCTGCTGGCGCCTTGGTGCTGGCCGACAGCGCCGAGACGGCCAAACAGGCCGTCGATACCGCCTACCCGCGCAGCCGTCCGGCCTTTGCCGACAAATACGCCGTTCATACCTGTAAAGTCGTGGACGGCATTAAACTCTTCGAGGACGTTCTGTAACAGCAGCAGATTGTTGATTGTGGGAGAGCAGTTCAATGCGAAATTGGATAGGGTCTTTGGGATATGTGCTGGCGGCGGCTCTTGTCGGTTGCGCTGCACCGGAGCAAATGGCTCGGCGGGATGTGCCGTTTCAAACCGAAGGGGACAACATCAAGGTGATGACCTTCAACATACGCTACGGTACGGCCAAGGACGGGCCGGATCAGTGGGAACATCGTTGTGAGATGGTCTTTGATCTGATCGCTCGGCATGGGGCGGATGTCGTCGGCCTGCAGGAGGCATTGGACTTTCAGGTAGAACAGATACATAATGCTCTGAAAGGATATGATCTGGTCACGGTCGGGCGCGATGACGGCAAATCGGCCGGCGAACATTGCACGGTACTTTATCGGCGCGACCGTTTCCGTTTGGCCGATTCCGGCACATTCTGGTTTTCCAATTCGCCGTGGGCGCCCGGCTCGCGACACTGGGGCAACCGCATCCCGCGCATCTGCACGTGGGTGCGATTAATCGAGCGCGACACGGGCAGGGCGATGTATGTCTATAATCTGCATCTGGATCATCAATCCCAAACGTCGCGATTCAAAAGCGCAGAACTGTTGGCCCGCGTCGTGTCGCGCCGCGAGCCGGAAGATCCGGTGATTGTGATGGGGGATTTCAATATGGGACTGGATAATCCGGCTATGCTGTATCTGAGGCGATTGGGGTATCCGAATTCGCCGGTGGAACTGCTGGATTCGTGGCGGCTGCTGTACCCGGATAAACCGGATACGCGAACCTTCCACGGCTTTGAAGGCGGCGCCGATGGCGTCAAGATCGACCATATCCTCATTGAGCGAACAACCACGGTGCTGGATGCCCAAATAGACCGCTATGCAAACGAACAAGGGCGTTACCCCTCCGACCATTATCCCGTCAGCGCAACGCTGCAATTGTGGAATTAAGTGCAGGCCGCCGAGGAATGCCTGATCGAGCAAGCCGCATTTTTGGCGACACACGCCATCTTTATACCTGAGCCGCCCATCAAAGCGTCTATCTTTTGCGATGTCTCAGGGATGCCGCAACAACGCTTATTGTATAGAGTTAAAATTTGATATGAGCCTGTGTTTTTGGGGCTTGGGGCTTGACTTTGGCCGGAGGCGACGGTATAACGTGCCGCGATAATCGCCAATAATCGTCTTGTATTAATCTGACTCTAATCCTGTGCTCATATACGCAGGGGGTTTAATGAACGCACAAATGGTTTTCGAGATTCTCGGCGGGTTTGGTCTATTTCTCTTGGGAATGAAAAATATGTCCGAAGGGATGCAGGCGGTCGCCGGAGAACGGCTGCGTCGTATGATCGGAGCGGTCACGAACAATCGCCTGATGGCCTGCGGGGTGGGTACCGCTGTAACCTGTCTTATTCAGTCCAGCTCAATTACCACGGTCATGGTGGTGGGGATGGTCAACGCCGGCGTGATGACCCTTTTGCAGGCAATCGGGGTGATTGCCGGAGCCAATATCGGTACAACGATTACCGGCTGGGTGGTCACGCTTAGTGTGGACAAATACGGCCTGCCGCTGATAGGGTCGGCGGCCTTGATCTATTTGTTCATCAAGCGCGACCGGGTGCGCTTTACGGCGATGTTTGTGTTGGGCCTGGGGATGGTGTTTTACGGGCTGCAATTGATGAAAACCGGCTTTTCTCCCTTCAAAGATATGCCGGGCTTTGTCGAACTGTTTCATCGATTTGAGCCGACGTCATATTTTGGCGTGTTGAGATGCTGTATGATCGGAGCGCTGCTGACCGCGCTGATTCAGTCCTCATCGGCTACGCTGGCGATAACGATGACACTGGCGTTTAGCGGGGCGATTACGTATCAGACCGCCGCGGCGCTGGTGCTGGGCGAGAACATCGGCACGACGATCACGGCGTTTCTGGCCTCCCTGGGGACCTCTCCGAATGCCCGTCGTGCCGCCTATGCGCATATTATGTTTAACGTCTTCGGCGTGTTGTGGATTACCGCCATCTTTTCGTGGTACACCGACGGGGTACTTTGGTTCCTTGACGTCTTTCACCATACCGAACGGCCGGATGTGGCGGTTTATACCGACGCCGGCGTAACCTATCCGCACGTTATGGCCGCCATTGCCGTCACCCATTCGGCATTTAATATCGTCAATACGATATTGTTTCTGCCGTTGATTGGCTATGTCGCCCGTTTCCTCAACTGGGCGGTACCGGATCGAAAGAAACCGACCGCGCCGCGCCTGACCTATCTGGATGTGCGCGTTTTTGATACGCCGAGTATCGCCCTGGAACAGTCCGGCAAAGAAGTCGTCAAGATGGGACACCGGGTGGATCAGATGCTCGAACTGCTGCGCGAGGTGTTCGCTGCCGGAAATCTGGAACCGGACAAGATCGAGCCGATTTTCCAGGCTGAAAACGATCTGGATATTGTCCAAAAAGAAATCGTCGAATTTATCGGCCATATCATGTCAGGCAATATCTCCCATGAAACTATGAAGACAGCGCGCGAGCAGCTTCGTATGTCCGATGAATTCGAATCGATCAGCGATTATGTCGTTACCATTCTGAAACTTCGCCTGAAAATGCGGGACACCGATCAGGTACTCAGCCCTGAAGCGCTGGAGGAAATCCTCCAATTGCATGATATGGTATCCGGCTACATCTGCGACGTGAACCATGCGGTAGAATCCGAAAACGGACAGTTTCTAAAAGAAGCGATGACTCGGGGTACAGAGATTACCACATTGATGAAAGACTGCCGCAGCAAACACCTGGCCCGTGTCGGCGACGGCAAGGCCACGCCGCTCAAAAGTCTGATTTATACCGATATGCTGACTTCGTATCGGCGGATCAAAGACCACGCTTTCAACATTGCCGAGGTGCTGGCCGGAGAAAAATAAATACCGCGCCTTTACAGCACCAAAGCCAGAAATATCAGCAGCATGGCCGTAATGATGCCGCCCCATGTGACGCGACACCAGGCGTAATAGCGAGCCAGTCCGGGATGCTGGTCCTCGAATTCATAATAATACTCGTCCACGTCGGACTCCCCGCGCGGACGCAAACGCACCTTGGCATAAATATAACCTGCCGTCGATGCCAAAAACAGCAACCCGCCAATCAAAATAAACATCATCTTAAACGGCATAGCTTCCAGTATAGCAGATACTGCGGCTTTGTGAAGAAAAAATTACGCCGTCAACAGGGGTCAGAGCATATCACCATTCAAAAGATCATCATGGCCCGAAGACCGACAACGACGGCGTCCTTGGCTTCGCCGGAGCCGCCGGGGTTGGCAACGTATTGTACCGACGGACTGAGATTCAGCCACGGCGTGATGCTGGTATTGTAATAGGCTTCCAGAACACTTTCGTGGTGATCGCGAAAGACCGCCGAGGCGCGATGGCTGAACCGGCCGCGGGCGTAACCGACGCCGAGCACATCGTCGTCGCGGCCGTCAAAGAGGCCTTGGTACTGGAAGCCGACGCTGTAAAAATCAGTGATGTCATTGGTCTTGGCGCTGGCTTGGCCGTAACGGAAGAAAACGCCCAATCCCTGACTGTCGTCCGGGTCATTGTTTTCTTTGGCCAAAAGCTGGTCAAAGCTCAGATAAAAACCGGTATCATCGCGCCAGGCCCTGCCCTCATCAGCCGCCTGTTCGTTGGCGCGAGGTTCGGGGCTGTACCACATTCCGATCCGATAAGCGCCCTGCAGGGGGCCGTTGGCCGAGTTGAATTGAGGCGTGATGCCCGTCTCGGCCATATAGACGAAGTAATCTTCGCTGTGGAAGGCGGTGTTAAAGCCGGTTTCGCGTTTGTCGGCCTGCGCGTCGGCGGCTCCAACCGACAGATACCAATCATCCACCGGATTCCAGAAGACAATCACGCCCAGCCCATAGTCCGGAAACGGAATGGTCGGGTTGTTGACCAGCGCATTATTGAGAAATTGCGTGTTTTCATCGTTGGCGTAGGCGCTGCAGTCAAACGAAACAGGACGGCCCCTGTGCTCAAATCCGCCGGTCATATCGAGCTTGCCGATGCGGATTCTCAGTGTATCGTCAAAGAACGATTGCTGATACCAGAACTCAATGATGTTAAACGCCTCGCGCGGGGCAAAATCCGCGTTGACGCCGAACGCACTGCCGACGGAGGTTTCATCAATGTCTTTGCGCGACCAGGTCCCCTCGGCCAGCATATAGATTTCAGCGCCCTCGGCACCCAACAGCCGCTCCAGATCAGCGGTCATCTCAAAATCGTAACTGCCGGACCAGCGCCCCTGACGACGGCTGGTACTCATTCCGCCGCGGGCATTGAGCTGATAGATGTTCGTCAGACTCAGCCCAAACTCAATACCGCTTGATTCCAACGCTTCATTCAGTCCCCAAAAACCATCGGTTAGAGATTCCTTTTCTGAGGGATTCTGATGGGCAAAGACCGAAACAATGAGAACCAATCCAATACCATATCCCAAGGTGATGCGCTTCATCTGCTGTCCTTTCCAAAAATTGATTCTGTCAGTTCAGGAGCATTTTATATTTCTTTATGTAAAACCTACTAAATTTCTACTATTATGTCAAATTTTATAGCGGCGGTGAGTTGTCGTTCAGTCTCTGCATCCGCTCTCTGTATTGGACGGCAAATGCGAGACTTTGGCGTACGGCATCAGACATTGCTATTGATGACATTGTATCTCCGGTTACTGCATGTATATCGTTTCCCACCTGAATGGGATCATTGATGGTTTTGCCGTGGAACCGGCTCAAAAAACCCGGCTGTAAAATGCCGCGGCCTCGTGTTAAAGGATAGGATAGAATTCTGGTTTCCTGAATCACCATATCCGGATTGATAACAACCTCCAGTGTAAATGTACCGGAGCGCGTCGCGGCTGTTGTTCTGACAGCAAACCGATCCTGTGCATTTCCCATTGCTTTATACATCATAAATTGCTCATTTTCCGCAATGATACTGGCGGCTGTTTGTTCCGGCCCGCTGCAACTGTTACACATTAAACTCAACGGTACCGCCGTACTGAATACCATCGTTTGATGCGGCATCATCTTATCTCCTAAAATGAAAATCCCAGACCAAAGTTGAGCCAATTCTCTTTATTCCCGGCGCGGTCTTTCTGTATCTGGTAATCGGTCTTGAAAACAACATTGGAGGTCAAGTCAAAATTCATTCCAAACGTCCATGTATTTCGGTCTCCGGCCGGATCCGCCGCAATTCCGGAAGGCATTTTGTGCTGTGTGTCAAAATGATCGTAACGCACAAAAGCCACCGCATCGGAATCGGCAAGCTTACCGACCTTGAAGGAGTCCGGCCAAAAGTGATATCCGCCTTCCAGATACCATCCGAACATTTCACTGGCGGCGCCGTTGCCAATCTGACGGGCGTTGCTGATATCGGTGTGTACGATAACGCCGCGGAAGTCCCATTTATCAATCGAATACTCAAAATCCGCCGACAGTATTCGAATCTTGCCGCTGATGCCCGGATTTCGACCCCGATTGCCGTTGTTCAATCCGCCGTAATAGCCGGATACCCCCAGCCGCAAATCCTGTCCCGGACTCATTTGCGGAAAATAGTCCAGTCGCCCCGTGACGGCGGGATCATTGAGGCCGGGGCGTTCCCGCTGTCGGCCGGAGCGAATGCCGTTGACGGCATTGAATTTTGAACCGTCCAGGCCGCCGACTACATACATCTCATAGGCCAGATGCGAACCCAAATTGCCGAACAAACCAACGCCGTCCGACGGCCATGTCGTGGGGATGATATAGCGCTCGACAGAAGGACGATCCACACCGAAGAACGTGTCCGGCTCATGCCGTTTGTTAATGATCCCCATCGGCGTCAGAATACGACCTGCCCGAACGTTAAACATATCGGACAACAGAAAATCGAAATATGCCTGTTCGATCATCAAATAGCCGCCGGTTGAACCGTCAGCCGTATCGGAAACAAGGGCGTGTTCGACTTCCCACTCGGAAAAAAATCTGACCCAGTCTGAAAAATCATACCCGATTTCCAGGACAAGACGATGAATGTCCCCAAAATCCGCATCGCTGCCTTGCCGGAATTTCCCTTTGATTTCACCGTAACCGCCAATATGCAGCCGATCCTGTTCGGCGGCACGCAGCGTTTCTTGTGCCTGAACCTTCTGACGATAGGTTTCAATCTCCTGTCGAGTACGTTCCTGTTCGACCTGTTGCTGCGACAGCATCGCCTTGAGCTGATTTATCTCGCCCTGCAATTGTTCCAGTCGATGCTGAATGACTGCTGTGTCTATTTCATTCCCATACGATTGGTCCGAGACGACTAGCCTCGCAACCAGAAATAAATCCAATACAGATGGCCAATAAGACAAACTTTTTCTGCCAACCATACACTTTCCTTTCCAAAAAGTTTACTTTTGATATGGCTGGCTATTGCAGAGCAATTGGCTGGCATTTTTAATGTATTCGTTTTATCCTGTCATTTGGTTAAGATCAATTTATCCGCTTTGGTGATACTCAGCCGATATTCCTGCCCTTTATGGAGCAAACGGACTTGTCGTGCGCCGTCAAAAAGCTGTTCGATGCGGTAAATCGGCGGCGAGGACACACTCGGCAAAGCCGTTTTGAGCTTATTTTTTTGGGCCGGGTTAATAGGCTTCATCGTTCAAAACAGAAAATCAGATTAACGACTGTACCAAACTGCCGATTTGAAAGACCGCTGTGGTCACAACATAGGCCATCGCCGTCAGACCGAAAAACTGGAATAAGGCCCATCTCCATTTTCCGGATTCCTTGCGCGTAATCGCCACCGTTGCAATACACGGTGTGCTGAGCAAACAGAATAACATAATGCAAAACCCCTGAAGCGACGAATAGTCCGCACGCAGCCGCTGACGAAGCAGGGAAAGCGTCTCTTCGTCTTCCTCTTCGTCGCCGAGCGAATAGACGATACTCAATTGCGTCACAAACACTTCTTTGGCCATGGTCGCACCGATCAGGGCGGTACCGATCTTCCAGTCAAAACCCATCGGTCGAATCACCGGCTCCATCGCTTTGCCGATGCGACCGGCAATTGAATATTTCAGGCCGGCAGCGTATTGTTCTTCCGGCGTCAGATGATCAAACCGTCCTTCCGGCGGCGTGGGAAAACTCATCAAAAACCACAAGACGATGGATAAACTGAGAATAATCGTTCCGGCTTTTCTCAAATACATCCAGCCGCGATCCCACATATGGATAGACAGGCCTTTCCATGTCGGCATTCGGTAGGGCGGCAATTCCATCACAAACGGAACGGATTCGCCTTTGAGTAGAGATCGCCGCAGCAGATTGATGCAGAGGATAGCCGCGACGATTCCGATAATGTAAATCAGCCACATCACCGGCCCGCGCCAGTGGGGGGGGAAGAACGCCGGAATCAGCAGCGCATAAATAGGGATGCGCGCTCCGCAGCTCATCAGCGGAATGACCAGCATAGTAGCCAGCCGGTTGCGGCGGTTTTCCAGAATGCGTGTGGCCATAATCGCCGGAATCGAACAGCCAAAGCCAATCAGCATTGGGATGAAGCTTTTTCCGTGCAGACCGATCTTGTGCATAATGCGATCCATAATAAAGGCCGCGCGAGCCATATAGCCAGTATCCTCAAGAACAGCGATACCCAAAAACAGAAAGAGAATATTCGGCAGAAAGACCACGACTCCGCCGACGCCGGCGATCACGCCGTCAACCAGAAGCGATTGCAGCCAGAGCAGGTTTTCGCCCGGCCAAACGGCGACGGTTGCCGCACCCAGCCAATCGAAAAACGTTTCCAGCCACCCCATCGGATATTCGCCCAGCGTAAATGTCAGATAAAACACCAGATACATCAGCACTCCGAATATCGGCAGTCCCAGCCAGCGATGCGTCAGCACCAAATCCACCTTGTCGCTGATATCGTGGCGGGCCAGGACGGTGTGCTTGATCGCTTCCTGGCAGGCGCCGCTGATAAACCCGTAGCGCCGGTCGGCAATCAAGATGTCCGCACTATCGCCGAGAATGGTTTTAAGCCGAACCTGAGCGGCCTCAACTACTTTCAAAATATCCGAATGTTTAACGCGACTGCATAGTTCCGCATCGCCTTCGAGCAGTTTCAAAGCAACCCATCGGCTTCCGTACCGGGCCGAGACCTCGCAATCGGATTCTATCAAGAGGTGTTCAATCCGAGACAGTTCGGCCTCAATATCCTTGCCATAGTGCATTGGCGGCGTAATGGGCGTCTTATCGGCCGCGGTTTCGATGACCGCGTCCAGCAGGTCATTCATTCCTTTACCCTTGCTGGCCACCATCGGCACAATACGAGAGCCAAGCAGGCCCTCCAGGTGTTTCAAATCAAATTCCAGTCCCTGGCTTTGAGCGACATCGGACATATTAAAGGCCAGCACCAGCGGTGTGCGCATTTCCATCAATTGCGTGGCCAGGTATAAATGCCGCTCCGGATTGGAAGCATCCAGCACATCAACGACCACATCAGGTTTTTCATCCAATATAAAATGCCGGGCAACCAGCTCTTCGGTGGAATAGGCGGCCAGACTGTAAGTGCCGGGCAAATCGACAAAACGCAGTAAAAATCCTTTATAATCGCGTCGTCCTTCGACTTTTTCGACCGTTACGCCGGGATAATTGCCGACGTGTCGCCGCGCACCGGTCAACAGATTAAATACAGTGGTTTTTCCGCTGTTGGGGTTGCCGGCCAGAGCAACACGTATTTCTTTTTTTTGTTCCATTGAAAACAATCCCTGTGCGAGTTAGGCTTGCCTAACTTATTATCTAAAAAAATTATTCACACTCCCGGACAAAAATTTTACCGGATGCGCCGCGTCCGATGACAACTTTGCTGTTTTTGATACCGACGATGAGCCGACCGGCCCCTTCGTTGCGCAATACCTTAAACGTTGAATGAGACAGGACGCCCATGGAAGCAAGGCGATTTTTCAACCCGTGCCCGGCGTCGATGAAAACGACCTCGACGGTCTTTCCGGCCGGTACTTGTATAAGCGGCATCGATTGTGTCTCCTTGTTGGTCTGCATTATTGAATCCTTGACGCAATAAACATCATCACTGAACATCGACCATCACGTATGACTGGGTTTTTGTGTGCCCTGACTCCGGATCTCCGTTTGCCGGCAATACCCCTGAAACGCCCGCGGTACATCTCTGCCGGACTGTTTTTCCGATGACAGAAACTCCAAATACAGCATCAGACGCGATGCAATTTCCGAACTGATGGCGTGTTCGGCCAAACAGGCCGAGCGCTGCGCAACATCGGGATCCACCCCAAGGATATCGCAAAAAAATGATTCCAGCGCCTCATGCCGTCGAACGATACGCCCGGCCATTTGCCGGCCTCTGTCGGTCAAGGTAACATATCCATAGGGTTTATAGTGAATCAATTGCCGCTCGGCCAGCATTTTCAGCGCGCCTGTGACTGATGACGGCGCTACCTGCAAATGCTCGGCAATGTCTTTGCTGCGGGCAACCCTGCCTGTCTGCGAAAGAACAAATATCGCCTCCAGATAGTCCTCAAGTGAGGCACTCAGTTGTTTATTGTATAAACTCATAGTTTAAGTCTGGTCTAAGATAATTAGTTTCGCCTAACTTTGCAACAATTTTTTTCAATTTTTTCAAAAAAACTGTCCATTTCTTTTGATTTTCTTGAACCTCTTTAAGAGGATGGCAGGTGATTCGGAATTTGCTGCGGGCAATCCTGCCTGTCTGCGAAAGAACAAATATCGCCTCCAGATAGTCCTCAAGGGAGGCACTCAGTTGTTTATTGTATAAACTCATAGTTTAAGTCTGGTCTAAGATAATTAGGTTCGCCTAACTTTGCAACAATTTTTTTCAATTTTTTCAAAAAAACTGTCCATTTCTTTTGATTTTCTTGAACCTCTTTAAGAGGATGGCAGGTGATTCGGAAATCGTCTTTAAGTTTATCGAATAGAGAATAATGGATTCCTTGAAACGAGAAAGGAGACTGGTCGATGATGCGTGCCTCAAAGCTCTGTATTGGTGTTATGTTTGTCTTGTTTTGTTTTCAGTTTTCGCCTCTTTTAGCGGACTCACTGACGATGGACTTTCCTGCCAGGGTTGAGCCTCAGGCGGCGATACAGGCCCGACCGTTCCGATTGGGCGATGTTCGGCTGCTGGAAGGCCCCTTCAAAACGGCCATGGACCTCAACGCCGAGTGGCTGTTGTCGCTGGAACCGGATCGTTTTCTGGCGTGGTTTCGAAAGGAGGCCGGATTGGAGCCGAAAGGCGAAGTCTATGGCGGCTGGGAACGTGAAACAATTGCCGGCCACAGTCTGGGGCATTATATGTCGGCTTGTGCGATGATGTACGGCCATACCGGGCGCGATGAGTTCAAGCAAAAACTCGAGTATATCGTCGATGAGCTGGCCCTTATCCAGGACGCACACGGCAGCGGTTATATGTCCGCTTTCCCCAACGGCAAACGAGCCTTTGAAGAAGTGTCGCGCGGAGAAATTCGCTCCCGCGGTTTTGATTTGAACGGTATCTGGGTGCCGTGGTACACCCAGCACAAGCTGATGGCCGGATTGCGCGATATTTATTTTTATACCGGCAATCAAAAGGCGCTTGCGGTGTGGATTCGCCACGCCGACTGGATTGATGAATTGCTGGCGGGTCTCAATGAATCGCAGTGGCAGCAGATGCTGGCCTGCGAACACGGCGGCATCAACGAAACGTTCGCTGATCTGTACGCCTTGACCGGCAGGGAACGTTATCTGGCGCTGGCAGAGAAGTTCTATCACAAATCAGTGCTCGATCCGCTCAGCGAACGACAAAACAGTCTGACCGGTCTGCACGCCAACACCCAGGTTCCCAAGGTCATCGGCACGGCGCGGCTGTACGAACTGACCGGCAAGGAACGCTATCAGACGATTTCCGATTTCTTCTGGGCAACGGTAATCAACCATTACACCTATGCCAACGGCGGCAACAGCGCCGAAGAGTATTTCGGCAGACCCGATCATCTGGCCGAGCGGATGCACCACACAACCGAAACATGCAACACCTACAATATGCTCAAGCTGACGCGGCATTTGTTTGCCTGGCAGCCCAAAGCGGCTTATATGGATTATTATGAGCGGGCGCTGCTCAACCACATTCTGGCGCATCAACATCCCGAACAGGGCGGTCGGCTGGTGTATAAAGGCTTTTTGGATATGCCCTCCCGAAAAGGATTCAGCCATCCGACCCGCTCATTCTGGTGCTGTGTCGGCACCGGTATGGAAAATCACGCCAAATACGCCGATACCATTTACGCCCATGCCGGCGACACGCTGTATGTCAATCTGTTTATCTCGTCGGTTCTGAACTGGAAAGACAAAGGGATCACGCTCACCCAACAAAGCCAATTGCCCAGCCACGAACAGGTCGCGCTGTCTTTTGAGTGCATACAGCCGCAAGGTCTTGTGTTGAAAATACGAAAGCCGTATTGGGCTGACGGCATCGAAGTAACGCTGAACGGTCGGGCGACAAACGCCGCCGTTGATCAGGACGGCTGGCTGACGCTAAGACGCACTTTTGAGGACGGCGACACAATTGAATTAACATGCCCGATGAAGCTGCATACATCAACTCTGCCGGATATGCCGAATCGCACGGCCTTTTTATACGGCCCGACCCTGTTGTCGGCCCCGTTAAGCGACGGGCAGCAGCCTCCTTTGCTGGTGGCCGAAGAGACCAGCGCCCTTTTGAAGGCCTTTAAGCAAACTTCCCCGCTCGAATTTATCTCGGAAACGACGGCCTATCAGCGCGGCCCCGACGGGTGGAAGACAACGCCGCTGAAACTGATGCCTCATTACGCCATCGCCGATGAACCCTACACGGTGTATATGGATGTCTTTACGCCGCAGGCCTGGGCCGATAAACAGGCTGAATTTGCCGCAGAGCAGGAACGTATTCGACAGCTCGAAGCGATGAGTGTGGATATGCTGCGTCTGGGTCAAATGCAGCCGGAACGCGACCACAATCTGACTGGCGAACGAACCAATGTCGGCACATTCAGCGGGCGAATGTGGCGCGACGCCTACAACGGATGGTTTGAGTTTGATATGAAGGTATTGCCCGATGAACCGGTGGATTTGATTGCGACTTACTGGGGGTCGGAACGCGGTCGGAGAACCTTTGATATTCTGGTGGACGGCGAAAAAATCGCCACCCAGGTGCTGGACCGCAACAAGCCGAATGAATTCTTCGATGTAACGCATCCGATTCCGGAGGAACTGACCAAAGGCAAAGAAAAAGTAAGGATACGGTTTCAGGCACATCCAAACAGTTATGCAGGCGGCGTTTTTGACGTGCGAATCATCAAACGCAATCCATCAGGCGGCGGAAAACAAACGCTCCGCCTGGAGCGGGATTACCCCTATTCGCCGGTGGACTTTACGAACGTCCATTTTGATGACGAATTCTGGGCGCCGCGTGTGGAAATCAACCGGACCGTGACGATTCCTCATGCGTTTGAGAAATGCGAAGAAACCAAACGATTTTATCATTTCGAACGTGCGGCCAAGGTGCTTCGCGGCGAAGAGTTAGAAGATCGTTCTCCGCCCGGACTGTCGTTTGACGATACCGACCCGTACAAGGTGCTCGAAGGCGCCGCATACGGCCTGGCCGTCGAATATGATCCGAAAATGGATGCTTATCTCGATCAGGTCATTGACTTGGTTGCCTCGGCGCAGGAGCCGGACGGCTACCTTTACACCACCCGTACGATCAACCCTGAAAATCCGCACGAGTGGGCCGGACCGCGGCGATGGATCTACGTCAAACGGCTCAGCCATGAGCTGTATAATATGGGGCATTTGTATGAGGCGGCGGTGGCTCATTATCAGGCCACCGGCAAGCGGACGCTGCTGGATGTGGCGATCAAGAACGCTGAATTGCTGTGCGAGACCTTCGGGCCGGGTAAAAATGAAGACGCTCCGGGCCATCAGATTATTGAGATGGCGCTGGTTCGACTGTACCGTGTAACCGGCGAAGAGAAATATCTGAATCTTGCCAAATTTTTTCTGGACACACGCGGCCCCAACGACGGTCAATACAGTCAGGCGCATAAAAAGGTGGTCGATCAGGATGAAGCGGTCGGCCATGCCGTTCGCGCAACGTATATGTATTCGGGGATGGCCGATGTGGCGGCGCTGACCGGCGATCAGGCGTACATTCAGGCGATGGATCGCATTTGGAACAATATGGTCACCAAAAA
Source organism: Phycisphaerales bacterium (assembly GCA_011048645.1). Classification (GTDB taxonomy): domain Bacteria; phylum Planctomycetota; class Phycisphaerae; order Sedimentisphaerales; family Anaerohalosphaeraceae; genus T3Sed10-213. Next base: position 17,540 of record DSDR01000172.1, on the reverse strand, counting down.
GCTGTATGTCACCGGCGGCATCGGCGCGACCTCCAGCGGCGAGGCATTTGGGCCGAATTACGTCTTGCCGAATATGAGTGCGTATGCCGAAACGTGTGCGGCCATCGGCAATGTGTATTGGAATCATCGGATGTTTTTGCTGCATGGCGACGGCAAGTACATCGATGTGATGGAACGGACGCTCTACAACGGCCTGATTTCAGGCGTGTCGCTGGACGGGACGTTATTCTTTTATCCCAATCCGCTCGAATCCCGCGGCCAGCATCGCCGACAGGCGTGGTTCGGCTGTGCCTGTTGTCCGGGCAATATTGCGCGGTTTCTGGCCTCCGTGCCCGGCTACGTTTATGCCACAAGAAACAACGCTCTTTACGTCAATTTGTATGTCGGCGGGCAGGGCACGGTGCAACTGGCGGACAATAGCGTCAAGATCGAACAGCAAACCCGATACCCCTGGGAGGGACAAGTGAAGCTGACCGTCGCCCCCCAAACGAGCGAAACCTTCACGCTGGCGCTTCGCATTCCGGGCTGGGCGATGAATCAACCCGTGCCGGGCGATTTGTATCGCTATAGGGATACGCTGGACAAGAAACCGACGATACGGGTCAACGGCCGAGCCGTTTCGTTTGAGCCGGATAAGGGATACGCGCGGATGACGCGACAGTGGAACGCCGGCGATACCATCGAGCTGAACTTCCCGATGGACGTGCGCCAGGTCGTCGCCCATGAAAATGTGGTCGAAAACCGCCATCGCATCGCGCTGGAACGCGGGCCGATTGTGTATTGTATCGAAGCGGCCGACAGCCCCACCGAACAGGTCAGAAATTTGATTGTGGATCCGAAAACTCCCATCCATACGGAGTTTCGTTCGAATTTGCTCGGCGGCGTTCAGGTCTTGACTTTCCGCGCCTCCGAAGTGGGGCTGGATGACAGCGACAACCGCATTGTGACGTCGTCGGTGGATGTGACTGCGATCCCCTATTCAACGTGGTGTAATCGCGGCCCGAATGAAATGGTGGTCTGGCTGCCGACACGAAAAGAGGATGCGTTCGTCCGGCCGCGCCCGACACTCGCCTCGGAAAGCCGCGTTACCGCTTCGCGCGGGACAGGTCGTCCGCGGTCGGTCGTCAGCGGCGTCGAGCCGAAAAGCTCGCACGACAAAGACAATGAGTTCTATCATTGGTGGCCTCGCAAGGGAACCACCGAGTGGGTGCAGTTTGAATTTGCCGAGCCGACCGCGTTGTCAGCCGTTGAGGTCTATTGGCTGGACGATACCGGCCATGGCGAATGCAAGGTTCCGCAGTCCTGGCGGCTGCTGTATAAGGACGGCGATGAATGGAAACCGGTTGACGACAGCAACGGCTATGCAACCGAACTGAATATGTTCAATCGCACGGCGTTTACGCAGGTGACCACCACGGCGGTTCGGCTGGAAATTCGGATGCAGCGGGGCTGGTCTGCCGGTGTTTTACAGGTGCGATTCGACGAATAGAAAACCCGCTTGAATTATCCATTTTCGCACGTTTGCAGTACCGTCGGTATCCGGCCGGCAAAGACGGCTGGAAGTCGGCGGTACGTTTTTTTCGGCACGTTGCAAAAATGTTGCAAATCTTCTGGAAAATCAACAATCGGGACGTATAATAAATACTTTTAGGTTCCCGAAATTCAGCAGGATAATGGTATGGAAATGCGGGTCTATTTATCGAGGCCGGATATTACCGAGGCGGAAATTGACGCGGTGTGTGAGGTATTGCGCAGTCCGAATCTGTCGCTGGGACCGAAGCTGCCGGAATTTGAGACGGCATTTGCCGAGTATGTGGGGCGAAAATACGCCATTGCTGTCAACAGCGGCACCAGCGGGCTGTTTCTTTGTGCCCAGGCGATGGGATTGGGACCGGGCGACGAGGTAATTACTACGCCGTTTACGTTTATCGCGACAGTCAATTTTATTTTAATGACGGGGGCTACGCCGGTCTTTGTGGATATTGACCCGGTGAGCCTGAATCTTGATCCGGCGAAAATCGAGGCGAAGATCACCGCTAAGACCAAGGCGATCGTGCCGGTGGAGGTATTCGGCAACCCGGCCGGGATGGATGTAGTCTGCGATATCGCCGCAAAGCACGGATTGAGGGTGATTGAGGATTGCTGTGAGGCGTTGGGGTCGTCGCTGGGCGAGCAAATGGCCGGGACGTTCGGCGATGCCGGCGTGTTTGCCTTTTACCCTAATAAGCAGATGACCACCGGCGAAGGCGGGATGATTGTTACCGATGATGAGCGCTTGGCCGAGCTGTGCTGTTCCTTGCGGAATCAGGGACGCGGACGCGGCGGCGGCTGGCTGGCGCACGAGCGGATGGGGTACAATTATCGGCTCAGCGATATCAACTGCGCACTGGGGCTTGTCCAGCTCTCACGGATGGAAGAATTTATCGAAAAACGCGCCGCCGTGGCCCGAACATACGCGGCCTTGCTGGCCGGTGAAAAACGGGTCAAGACGCCGACTGAACCGGCTGATGCGCGGATGAGCTGGTTTGTCTATGTTATTCGTTTGGATGAACGGTACACGATGGCCCAGCGAAACGCCCTGATTCACAAATTGCTTGACTGCGGGATTCAGGTCAGCAATTATTTTCCGCCGGCCCATCTGCAGCCGTTTATGGTCGAGCGGTTCGGTTACAAAACGGGCGATTTTCCGATCACCGACGCGGTCTGCGAGCGGACGATGGCGCTGCCGTTCCACAACAATCTGACGGTGGATGAGGCTCGGCTGGTGTGCGGCGAACTGTCAGCCGCGCTGGACGAGATTGACAAAGTGCAGTAACAAAGAAAGGATGCGATGAAAGTCGTTGCCGTCGTCGGCACTTATCGAAAAGGAAAGACAATGGATACCGCCGTCGATGAGGCGCTGGCGGGCGCCCGTGAGGTCGGCGCTGAAACCGAGAAAATTTTACTGATTGACAAGCATATCGAATTTTGCACCAACTGTCGCGCATGCACGCAAGCGGCCGGGCCGGAGCGCGGCCGGTGTGTGATGAGGGACGATATGGACGCCATTTTGGATACACTCGATGCGGCGGATGCCTACATCTTTGCCTCGCCGGTCAATTTCTACAGTGTCACCGCCCTGATGAAGCGGTTTATCGAACGGCTGGTCTGTTATGGCTATTGGCCGTGGGGAACGTATCCCAGGATGCGGCTGAAAAAAGGACGTAAAAAGGCGCTTTTGATTACGTCCAGCGCCTGTCCCGCGTTCATTGGACGGGTTGCCTTTCGTCACGTCTTCGGCGTATTGAAGGCCTGCGCACAATGTTTCGGCGTCGGACGGATCAAAAAACTCTACATCGGCACGGCCGCCCTCACTCCGGATTCCTCCCTCAATGACAGCGGAAAACGCTGCGCCCGGGCCGTCGGTCGAAAACTGGCGGTCTAACGTCTGCTGAATCCCCTGTTTCCTTTGTTCATTCCGCGCGTTAGTTATCCGACAAAACCAACCCATACAAAGAAACGACAGATTTTAGCGCATATGATTTGCCCGGTCGGGGTTTATAATATATGTTTTAGAGGTAAGGAGACGATTTCGGTCGTTTCCGTATGTGGCAGTCAATCGATGTTTTCCGCGGGAGAGGACACTATGGGCCATTGGCGAACCAAATTGTTGACATCTATAATCCTGTATGGCGCAGGGTTTATTACGGCGGTGTATGTGCTGGCGCCTTCGCCTGCACAGGTCCCTAAAGACAGGAAGATCGATGAGCGTGTTGCCTGGTCAAACCACTGGAATAGTGAATCCGGCACAAGCTCACAGGATCGCGCGGCGGCAATGCGTGCGGGGATGGACAAAGTGATACGTTTCGCCGAGGAACACGCCGTCAAAGGCATGCGAGCCGTCAAGGCTCAAATTGACCAGCGACGACAAACAAACGGGCAATAACAGCCCTGTCGCCGGGAACAGCGTTTTCGCCTGTTTTCGGTATCGAATGCGGCAGATGTGGTCCGGTATGAGGGGCACAACTTTCGCGAAAAGGGTTGGTCATACGCCGACAGGCCGTGGCCGACCTTTCTTTTTTTGGCAGGGCGTGGCTCAACAGCAGGGGGGCAACGTTTCGCACACGTTTGATCGATCCGCAATCGGGTTATTGTGTACCACCTTCACCCCATACCTGACGGCCTCTCAGTTGGTCAATCCCGATGCTTTCGGAAAACAACCAGAAAGACCGGGTCGGTCGCCCGTTATAAACCTAACTCAAGTGAGCCCTTAAACACGACGTGTCGAGCCTTGGCCGAAGCCAGCGCAAAACCTATGCATCACACGCAAAATGAATATGCCCAAAGAGAGGAATCGCGCATACAGCAAGACAAAAAATACCCATTGGGCGTTACTGGACTTGAACCAGTGACCCCCAGCTTGTCGAGCTGGTGCTCTAGCCAACTGAGCTAAACGCCCTAAAATGACATAAGTCATTAGGAGAAGTATATATACACGAAAAAGGGTCACTTGTCAAGAGGTATTTTTAGAGGAAAAATTTAGTCGTGTGTGAGAATATCTTCTGGCGATCTATGCTATTTTGAAAAAAAATGTGTCGTGGGCCGGAGTTTCTGTGTATCTCGAGATTTTTTCTGATTGACATCCAGCGGTGTTCTGTTAATTTTATTTCATAGTAATACAGTAGGAATTCCTACTAAAGCGATGACCTTTTACGCAGGTGACGCATGAAAATACTGATATTGATCCCAGCCGTTGTCATTGTGATGGCAATGCCGCTGCATGCTGCTGAGTCATTGGATCCGAATTTTCCTGTAACGCTTACCGATTATGTGCGGGCGGCGATGGCCAACAACGCCGGGCTGCAAAGCCGTTTTTCCGAATACAAGGCGGCTTTGGCCCAGGTGCCGCAGGCGCGTGCACTGGACGATCCGATGTTTACATACGGGTATTTTATCGAAGAGGTTGAAACACGAGTCGGACCGCAGAAACACCGTCTGGGCCTGATGCAGCGGTTTCCCTGGTTTGGCAAGATCGAAGCGCGGACGGATGCGGCCGCGGCGGCGGCGCGAGCGGCCGGCAGGCGTTTTGAGGCGGCTCGGCTGGAGGTGATTTCAAAGACAAAGGCGGCCTATTTTGAGTTTGCTTATTTGGCGCAGGCCGTGGAAATCGCCGAGAACAATCTTGAGCTGCTCAAGCATCTGGAGCAGGTCGCTCAAGCCCGTTATCGCACAGCGGCGGCAAGCCATCCGGATATCGTTCGCGCACAGATCGAATTGGCGATGTTTGAAGATGAATACCTCACGCTGAAGCGAAAGAAAAAGCCCGTGGTCGCCATGGTCAATGCCGTACTGAACCAACCGCCGGAAATGGATTTGCCCTGGCCAAAGCAGGAAGCATTGCCAACCGAAGAACTTGACGAGGCTCAGGTCATTGCTTTGCTGGTCGATGCCAACCCCGAATTGTCGGCGATGAGCTTTGAGATTGCCGCCGCTCGGAGCCGCGCCGAATTGGCGCAAAAGCGTTATTGGCCAGATGTTACGCTGGGCATCGACTGGATTCAGACAGACTCGTCGCGAATGCCGAATACTCCCGGCAGCGGGCGCGACCCCGTGATTGCAATGGTTACGCTAAACCTGCCGCTGTGGACGGACAGTTACAGCGCCGGCGTGCAGCAAGCGCAATCACAGGCGATGAAGACCCTTCAGACCAAGACACAGATGCAAAGCGATTTGGCCTCTCAGGCATCGGAACTGATGTTTGCCGCAGAGGACAGCCGCCGTAAGGTCAGACTCTACCAGGACGTGCTGATTCCCAAAGCCAAAGAAATGCTGGAGGTGTCAGAGCAGGCGTACCGGACCGGCGCCATCGACTTTCTGACTTTGATTGATGCCCAGCGAAAATTATTGACGTTTGAGTTGACCTTCGAGCGGACGCTGGCCAATCACCTGAAAAGCCTGGCTCGTCTGGAGGCGCTGGTGGGAGGGCAACTGCCTGCCGCGCCTGAAAAGGAATAAACAGCAAGTTTTTTTCAAACATATACACTACTATTGTAGTAGGAAAGATATGAAATAAAACTGAGGCGTTGACTGTGGATATGAATAAAAAAACACACATAAATTTACTTAAACAGGGCGTATTTGTCCTGTTTCTGGTCATTGGTTTTGCCGCCGGATTCGTTGCGGCCTATTTTTGGTTTGATGGAAAAGGGCTTCTCAGCGATGTTCAGGAAGGTGCAAGTTCGCAGGAGCCGGCCGCAGAGACCATCTGGACCTGTTCGATGCACCCCCAAATACGCGAAACCCAGCCGGGCAAGTGTCGCATTTGCGGGATGGATCTGATTCCGCTGGACGACGATTCGGATGATTCGATGGGCGAGCGGGTGATTTCGTTTTCGCCGGAAATAGTCAAGCTGATGCAGGTTCAGACCAGTCCGGTCGTGCGGCAGGTTGTTACAAAGGACGTTCGTCTGGTAGGCAAACTGGCGCTGGATGAGACACGCACCAAAACCATCACCGCATGGGTTCCGGGTCGTATCGACCGGCTTTATGTCGATTATACAGGAATTCGCGTCAATGCCGGCGATCATATGGTTTTTCTCTACAGCCCCGACTTGATCACTGCTCAGGCCGAATTTCTTGAAGCGCGTGCGTCGCAGCAGCGATTGGGACCGGCGGTATCCGAGCTGGTGCGCCAATCGGTGGTCTCGAGTTTGACCGCCGCCCGCGAGAAGCTGCTTTTGCTGGGGCTGACCGAGGCGCAGGTTGAAAAAATCCAGCAGCAAGGCCAACCGCTGGACCATCTGACTATTTATTCGCCGATGGGCGGCATCGTGATCGAGAAAAAAGCCAACGAAGGGATGTATGTCCAGACCGGAAGTCCGATATATACCATTTCCGATTTGAGTCGTTTGTGGGTGATGATGGACGCCTATGAGTCCGATTTGACGTGGCTGCGATTCGGGCAAACGGTGGAATTTACGACCGAGGCCTGGCCGGGCGAAGTATTTACGGGGCGCATCAGTTTTATCAACCCGCTGCTCAACGACGCGACGCGAACCATCCGTGTGCGTGCGGTGGTGGACAATCCCGATGGCCGACTCAAGCCCGATATGCTGGTGCGGGCGGTGGTCGCTTCGTCGCTGGCCGAGGGCGGCCGGGTCATAGAGCCGTTGCTGGCCGGCAAATGGATTTGTCCGATGCACGGCGAGATCGTCAAAGACGCCCCCGGCCAATGCGATATCTGTCACATGCCGTTGGAGACCGCCGAGTCGCTGGGCTATGTTGCCGCACAGGAGCCTGAGCCGGCGCCGCTGGTGATTCCCGCTTCGGCGGCGCTGCTGACCGGACGCAAGCTCGATCGTGCATTGGTGTACGCGGTCGTCGAGGGGGCCGACAGACCGACCTATATCGGCAGGGAAATTGTCCTTGGCCCGCGGGCAGGCGATTATTATGTGGTCCGCGAAGGGTTGATGGAAGGCGAACAGGTGGTAACGCGCGGCAATTTCAAGATCGATTCGGAACTCCAGCTTCGCGGCCGTCCCAGCCTGATGAGCCGCGACAGCGAACCGATGCCCGCCGGCCATCAACACGCCGGCGCCGACGGGGAGCAGATTTTGTGCCCGGTGATGGATGGTCCGATCAACAAAGACGTATTTGTTGAATACGAGGGAAAGACAGTGTATTTCTGTTGTCCGGGGTGTCCGGAGATGTTTCTGGCTGAACCGGAAAAATACCTGCACAAATTGCCGCAGTTCGCAGAGGCCGAGCAGACGAAAGAACAGACACAAGACCCGACGCATAATCATGTTCCCTAACGTTATGGAAAGGATACGACAATGAAGACAGCAATGAAAATTTTTGGTGTATTGACTCTGATGGTTGCCGTCGGTGTGTTTGTCGGCTGCAGCAAAAAAAACGACGACCATGCCGGACATGACCACATGGCTCATCAGGCGGCTCAAACAGCAGAAAACGCCGTTGAACAGACGATCTGTCCCGTGATGGATGCCCCCATTAACAAGACTCTCTTTGTTGAGTATGAGGGCAAGAAGGTTTATTTCTGTTGTCCCGGCTGCGAGGCGGAATTTACCAGCAACCCGGAAAAATATCTGGACAAGCTGCCGCAGTTTCAAAAGTAAATTTCGAAGCCCGAAGCCCGAAATACGAAACAAACTCACAATATAAAAATCCCCAATGACAGAGATAGTCAGGGGTGTTGGTGTGAGCATAAAATATTCTGATATTCGATTGTGTTTTGCTATTCGGATTTCGGATTTTAGAGGTTGCATCTATGAATGTGCCGACAACACAGGAAAAGCCGTCTGAAAAAGGGCTGCTGGCCGGGTTGCTTTGGTTTTGCGTAACGAATCGCCTGGTGATGATATTGGCTGTGATCGGCTTTGTATGGGCCGGCGTGGCCTTTGCGCCGTTCGACTGGGACATCCCGTTTCTTGAGCGCGCCCCTATCGGCGTGGACGCCATCCCCGACATCGGCGAAAACCAGCAGATTGTCTTTACCGAGTGGCCCGGCCGCAGCCCGCAGGATATTGAGGATCAAGTGTCCTATCCGTTAACGGCCAACCTGCTCGGTATGGCCAAGGTGCGCAGCGTTCGCAGCATTTCGATGTTCGGCTTTTCGAGCATTTTTGTGATTTTTGATGAGGACGCGGATTTTGACTGGTCGCGCGTCAAGATCATTGAACGTCTGAATTCGCTGCCGTCCGGCACACTGCCGTCCGGCGTAACGCCGATGCTCGGTCCGGACGCGACAGCGCTGGGACAGGTCTTTTGGTACACACTCGAAGGGCACGACGAAAACGGTCATCCGACCGGCGGCTGGGATCTGGACGAGCTGCGCAGCATTCAGGACTGGACGGTGCGGTATGCGCTTCAGTCGGCGCGCGGGGTTGCCGAGGTCGCCTCGGTCGGCGGTTATGTTCGTGAATATCAAATCGACGTGGATCCCGACGCCATGCGCGTCGCCGGCGTTGCGCTGAGCGATATTGTGATGGCCGTGCAGGCGTCCAATCGTGATGTGGGCGCGCGGACGATTGAAATCAGTAACGCCGAGTACCTTATCCGCGGCATCGGATTCATCAAAAGCCTGGAAGACGTCGAAAATACGGTTGTCGCCATGCGGGATAATGTCGGCATTCGCGTCCGCGATATAGCTCATGTGTCGCACGGACCGGCGCTGCGCCGCGGGGCGCTGGACAAGGCCGGCGCCGAGGCCGTCGGCGGCGTCGTCGTAGTGCGGTACGGCGAAAATCCGCTTGCGGTAATTCAAAACGTCAAAGAAAAAATCGCCGAGATTGCCCCGGGTCTGCCGCGAAAAACACTGCCCGATGGGACGGTCAGTCAGGTTCGGATTGTGCCGTTTTATGACCGCACCGGCCTGATTTACGAAACGCTCGGCACGCTCTATGATGCGATTTCCCACGAAGTGCTGATTACCGTACTGGTCATTCTTATTTTGCTGCGCAATTTTCGCAGCTCGATTCTGATTTCCGGCCTGCTGCCGCTGTCGGTCTTGATGTGCTTTATCGCGATGAAGTTATTCGGCATCGACGCCAACATTGTTGCCTTGTCCGGCATTGTCATCGCCATCGGCACCATGGTCGATATGGGGATTGTGATTTGTGAAAACATCGTTCGCAAACTGGATGAGGCCGGGCCGGACGAATCCTCTATCCAGGTGATTCACAGCGCTGCGGTCGAAGTCGGTTCGGCGGTGCTGGCGGCGATTGCCACGACCATTGTCAGTTTTCTGCCGGTCTTTACGATGGTCGGCTCGGAAGGCAAACTCTTCAAACCGCTGGCCTATACCAAAACCTTTGCCTTGCTGGCCGCGGCTTTTTCGGCGGTGTTTGTCATTCCGCCGCTGGCGTATCTGCTGTATAAAAAAATCCGCCGCAAAACGCAGCCCTCGCTTAAAGCCAAATGGAGCGGTCGGATTCTTGACGTGATTGCCGTTATTTTAATTACCGTTCTGCTGGGTATAGAGTGGCTGCCGCTCGGCCCGGACAAGGGCAACGCACATAATATCCTCTTTGTGGCGGTAGTTGTGGCGGCATTGCTGTTATTGATTTATCTGGTGTATCGCTTCTATCCGGTGATTCTGGAAATCTGTCTGCAGTTCAAAACAGTCTTTCTTGTCTTGGCGGCGGCGCTGGTGCTGTCCGGCGTGGCGGCGTGGCGCAGTCTGGGACGTGAGTTTATGCCCTCGCTGGACGAAGGATCGTTTCTGTATATGCCCACGACGATGCCGCACGCTTCCATCGGCGAAGCGCTGGATGTCCTGCAGGAGATCGACGCCGCGATTGCCTCCATACCGGAGGTCAAAACCGTCGTCGGCAAAATCGGGCGAGCCGAAAGTCCGCTCGATCCGGCGCCGATTTCGATGATTGAGACGGTCATCGACTATCATACCAAGTACAAACGCGACGAACACGGCCGGTTGGTGACCGACGACGAGGGCAGGGCGATTCGCCAATGGCGCGACCACATTGAAACGCCGCGCGACATCTGGGATGAAATCGTTCGCGTCGCCAAAATCCCCGGCACGACCAGCGCTCCGCTGCTCCAGCCCATTGAGACCCGACTGGTGATGCTTCAGACCGGGATGCGCGCCCCGATGGGCGTCAAGATTTTCGGGCCTGACTTGGAAACCATCGAACGCGTCGGATTGCGAATGGAAGAATTGCTCAAACAAGTCCCCTCAATTGATCCATCAACGGTCTTTTCCGACCGGATCGTCGGCAAGCCTTATCTGGAGATTCGTATCGACCGAGAGGCCATTGCCCGCTACGGTCTGCGCGTCGATGATGTTCAGCAGGTCATCGAAGTGGCCATCGGCGGAAAACCTATCACGATGACAGTGGAAGGGCGAGAGCGGTATCCGGTTCGCGTACGCTATCTGCGCGAGCTGCGCGACGAGATCTCGGCCATCGGCCGCGTCCTTGTACCGGCGCCCGGCGGCGTCCAGATTCCGCTGGTTCAGCTTGCCGACATCGAATACACCCGCGGCCCGCAAGTCATTAAAAGCGAAGATACTTTTCTGGTCGGATATGTGCTGTTTGACGGGCGGGAGGGCATTGCCGAAGTGGATGTCGTCGAACAGACGGCTGACTTTCTGACCGACAAAATCCACGCCGGCCAGTTGGAGATCCCCGCCGGTGTGAGCTATCGTTTCGCCGGTACGTATGAACATCAGGTTCGCGCCCAAAAAACGCTGCGCGTGGTACTGCCGGTGGCGCTGGGCGTTATTTTCATTATTCTGTTTTTCCAGTTTCATACTGTCCCGCGAACGCTGCTGGTCTTTACCGGCATTTTTACGGCCTGGTCGGGCGGGTTTATTATGCTCTGGCTGTATAATCAGAGATGGTTTATGGATTTTTCACTGTTGGGGACGAATTTTCGCGATTTGCTTAACATTCATCCGTACAATCTCAGTGTGGCAGTCTGGGTGGGGTTTTTGGCCCTGTTCGGTATCGCCACGGACGATGGGGTACTGATGATGACCTACCTGACCCAGCGCTTCGACGGACAGCAAACTCCCGCTACCGTCGGACAAATTCGAAACGCCGTCATCGAGGCCGCTCATCGGCGGGCCAGGCCGGCCCTGATGACCAGCGCCACGACGATTTTGGCCCTGTTGCCCGTACTGACCTCGACCGGCAGGGGGGCCGACATTATGATCCCGATGGCCATTCCGTCCTTTGGCGGGATGGTCGTGGCGATTACGAATATTCTGATTGTGCCCGTCATTTTCTGCCTGATGCAGGAACGCAAGTTTCACAAGGCCACCGTCGCCAAGGCCCAAAATGAATAAAAAAAAACGTCTGTAAGCCGCGTTTTTGCAAAATAACACGGAATAATTGCTTTTGAGACATTAAAAACCGATTGCTAAGTTCGATATATTTTTTTTAATGCATTTTCTTGTTGATTTGCATCTGTCGTTTGGGCTATAATAAAAATCAAAGAGCTTATAGCCCGTGTGCCAAGTTGAATTCAAGGGGTTATATCTCTTGAAATAGCAAATTCTGATTTCTTCTATAAAGGAGACTGATATGGGACGCGCAAGGGCCTTTACGTTAATCGAACTGCTGGTGGTGATCGCCATTATCGCTCTGTTGCTGTCGATTATTATCCCGTCGCTGCGTGTGGCCAAGGAAATCGCCACCGGCGCGGTGTGTTTGAGCAATCAAAAAGGGTTATCGACCGCTTGGCACCTCTATCAGGGCGATTTTGACGGGCGGCTGGTCGGCGGTTCGACTTATTATTCCGGTACTCGTGCCACACCCTATCGCTGGGTTGAGCGCCCTTTGTTTCAAGACGGCGATAATCCTGAATCCAGTCCCGTCCCGGCTGACGACGCCATTACACTTGAACATCGGCTCAACGGCATTCGCGCCGGCAGATTGTACCCCTACACGGGCGATGTCAAGTTGTATCATTGTCCGGGGGATCGGACGAACGTGAGGGAAATGCCGCCATTTGATGTGTATCGCAGCTACGCGATTCCCGGCTTGATGAATGGGGAAGATTTTATCAGCCGTTCAGGAGGCATTTACGGTCCTATTTCACAATACCGCGTTGCGCAGTTTCCCGGCAGCGGGTCGCGCGAGCTGAAGGTGGCCGTTCGTTTTACAGACATTCGGTCGCCGGGTAACAAATACGTGTTCGTTGAAGAAGACGTCTCCGTCAAGCAGCAGCGATGGAACCTGGGCGGGTTTGTGTTGATGGGCAACGGTAATTTCTGGGAATGGTGGGATTGGCCGGCATATTATCATAATAAACAAAGTACGCTTGGGTTTGCCGACGGTCACGCCGAAAAACGGCGATGGGAAGACAAGCGAACGCTTGATCTCATGAAAGGAGATATTAACACACGCTTACAGCCGGACAACGCCGACTTGGAGTGGATGAATCGCGGCTATTTGCCGATGTTATGATGTGTATGGCCGAAGCGACACCGCGGTCGCAGCAGGCAGGGGGAGTATCCGGGCTGTCCGAACAGGTTCCGTGTGGCGCACTTGTGTGCACACGAGGCGTGTCTCTATAAAGATGACGGGTTCATCAAATTGTCCCGTTCGAGGGGGGATGCACAGGGCGTAACACAAACCGACATTTCAGAGTATTCCGATGACAATACCTAAATTCAATGCGGCCCGAACCGCAGACTTTTTGGGTGGATTTGACTTGACCGGCAGATGACGGGCTGGTTTAATACCGGACTGCGGAATGTCTTGAATTAAAAACATATTGTCCCTCTTTTTCCAGGAAAGGTTGAGAGCCGTATGAAAGTCAGTCAGCGCGCAGCCGCCGTACCGCCGTCAGCAACCATTGCCGTAACCAGTCGAGCCAAGGAAATGAAGGCCCGGGGGATGGATGTTCTTGGGTTTGCCGCTGGTGAGCCGGATTTTGACACGCCGGACTTTATTAAGGAGGCCGCCATTGAGGCCCTGAAAAAAGGCCAGACCAAATACACCCCCGCCGCCGGCACGCCGGAACTGCGAAAGGCCATCGCCGAAAAACTGAAACGGGAAAACGGGCTGGACTATTCATTTGAGCAGATTGTCGTCAATATCGGCGCCAAGCATTCGGTTTATATGACAATGCAGACGGTGCTGGATCCGGGCGACGAGGTGTTGCTGCCGGCGCCCTATTGGGTCACCTACCCGGAAACCACCAAGCTGGCCGGCGGCAAGGCGGTCATCCTGGAAACCTCTGCCCGGACGGGCTATAAAATTACCCCTGATCAACTGAAGGCCGCGATCACCGACAAGACCGCTCTGCTGGTGCTCAATTCGCCCAACAATCCCGGCGGCTTTTGCTACAGTCCAGACGAATTGCGGGCTTTGGCGTCTGTGTTGGAGGGGACAAAAGTGATGGTCCTGTCCGATGAGATATATGAACGGCTGGTCTATGACGGTACGCAGTTTCTTAGTTTTGCCGCCATCAGTGAGGATGCCTATAACCGCACGCTGACGATCAACGGGCTGAGCAAGTCGTTTTCGATGACTGGCTGGCGACTGGGCTATACCGCCGGGCCGAAGGACGTGATGAAGGCCATGTCGCGGATGCAGGATCATATGACCCAAAACCCCGTGACCTTCACGCAGCCGGCGGCGATTGCGGCCTTGAAAGACGCGACCGGGGCTGTCGAAAAAATGCGATTGGAATTCGAAAAACGCGGCCGGTTTATGGCCGAAAAACTCAACGCCATCGACGGCATCCGCTGCGCCGCTCCGCAGGGGGCGTTTTACTGTTTCCCCGACGTCTCGGCGCACTACGGACGCACTATCGGCGGAGCCGAGATCGCCAACAGTATGGACTTTGCCGCCGCGCTGCTCGAACAGACGCTGGTTGCGGTTGTTCCGGGCGATCCGTTCGGCTGTCCCAATAATGTCAGGCTGAGCTTCGCCTGTTCGATGGAGCAGATTGAAAAAGGCATAGCGCGTATCCAGAAATGGCTGACCTAATCGACCCCCTGAATACGGAACCGGAAATTCGCTGGAAAAAACCGGTCATTCTGGCTGCTCTTGTGCTGTTCGGGCTGTACGCCTCGACACACATGGTTGCGGCCGGAGATACGTGGGTTGCGCTGGCATGCGGGCGGCATTTTGCCAATCACGGCGTGGATACCGTCGAACCGTTCAGTTTCAACTCCCATCCGCCCGGCCCGACCGACGAACAGCTTGCCGACCGGCCTGAGTGGATGCACGGCCTGATTCGTTTCTGGCACCCGACCGGCTGGATCAATCAAAACTGGCTGACGCATCTGACCTTTTACAAGCTGGCCGTGTGGTTCGGCGACGAATCAGAGCCGCATTACAATGCGATGGTCTATTGGAAATTCGCGCTTTTTATGACCACAATTTTTGTGGTCTATGCGCTGGGCAGAGTGCTGGGCGCGGGGGATTTTCTGTCGATGATTGCCGCCTGCTGTGCGATGGTCATCGGGCGGTCGTTTTATGATATCCGTCCGGCCTGTTATTCCAATCTGCTGGTGCCGCTGTTTATCCTGCTGCTGGCGCTGAGCTGCTACAAACACCACAAAATCATCTGGCTGATGATTCCGCTGATTGTGTTCTGGGCCAATGTCCATGGCGGCTATATCTACGCTTATATCATGATGACGCCGTTTGTGGCGGTGCATATTTTGCTGAATCTGCCGCGGCGATGGACGATTGCGCTGGGACTGTCGGGTTTGTGGATGGTGCTGTATGTGCTCTACTACAAATTTCACACCAATTCGTACTATCTGGAAACCATGCGGTTTATGCAGCCGGACTATGAAAAAATAAGCCTGGCCAACCGTGTCTTGTTGACCGGCGTCGTGCTGGCGGTGATCGGGTGCGGTCTTGCCGCCGTGCGTCGTGTTCCGGCGGGGCTTTTTTACACGTTCCACATCGTTGCAGGTCTTGTTTATCCCGTCGTGCTTCTGGCGGGATTTCAACTGGACATTCCGGCTCATATCAACCCGCAGTTTCGCCGCATCCTTGACCATTTTATGATCAGCAACACAACGGGTTTTCTGCTGTTGCTGGCCTCGGGCGTGCTGATAGTGGTTTTGCTGGCCGTCTGCAAAGAACGCTTTGTGCGGATTCCGAACAAGACCATCGGCCACGTGCTGGCGGCCGGGGCGGTGTCGTTTCTGGCGATGGTGGTGTTTAACCCGTTTCGGCTGACCAATCTGACGCACACCTTCGAGATCAGCATCAGCGAGCACGCCGCCTCGTGGCGCACCGTCAATGAATGGCGTCCGGCGTTTGACTGGATGGATCCGGCCCGAGAAACACCCAACCCCGTCGGCGATGAGGAAGCGTTCGCTGTGATGCTGATTGCCGCCGCGGTGCTGCTGACGGTCTGGGCCATACTGCATACCCGCAAACCTGCGCTGCGTCCGGCACGCAAAGGACCGCGCCATACAACCGCCGGCCCTCCGCCGGCGGATGCAGGCTGGCCCAAAATCGACATCGCCCTGATTCTCGTCGGGGCGCTGACGGTGTATATGGCGTTTCAGTCCCGCCGATTTATCGCCATTGCCGGCCCGTCGGCCTCGCCGATATTGGCTATGTTTACACTCCAGATTTGGCAGATGGTTACGGCATTGCGCCGCTGGAAACAGACGCAAACCCTTCAGCCGGCCGCCGTTCCGCCGCACTGGCAAAGATACGCCTGGCTGGCGGCGACGGGACTGGTGATCGGCCTGGGGCTGTATTGGGGCGGGAAGTTTCATCGTATTTATATCGCCCCGTGGCCGCGCGACGATATGCGCGACTCGCTGTTTATGCGAATGACCGATTCGCATCAAAAGCCGTTTGAGGTGTGCGATTTCATCAACGCCAACAAGCTGACCGGACGTATATTTAATTACTGGACTGAAGGCGGCGGCCTGGCGTTCGGCCAGCATCCCGACCCCGATACCGGCAAGACGCCGCTTCAGCATTTTATGGACGGTCGCGCTCAGGCGGCGTTTGACCATGACACGTTCAAGCTGTGGCAGCACATCTTTGCCGGCGGCCCGATTGCCGAGCAAATTCTGCGCTCCGGCAGAACGCCCGACGCCGAGCAAATGCGCCAAATCGGACGCTGGCTGGACGGCGACCTCAAAAAACGCGACGTCTGGGTCGCTCTGATGCCTCGTTCGCAGATCGATTCAACCTTTATGCGGGCCTTGATGACCATGCCGAACTGGAAAACGGCTTTTGTGGATGAAATGCAGCACCTGATTGTCGATACCGACAGCCAACAGGGCCGACAGCTCGTCGATGCCATTCTGGAAGGCAGCGCCATCTTTCCCGATGAGTTTTCGAAAAATCTGACGCTGGTGCGGTTGACGTTTGAAACCAACGACCCCCGTCATGTGACGAACGTTTTAAGCTATGCCAAAGCGGCGTTTGAGGAGCGTCCGTATCCGTCCGCCATGATCGCCCTGGCACAAATTGGGCGTTCCGCAGCGTTTCGCGATCAGGTTGAGCAGACCATTCGCGAATTTTTGGAGTCGTTTCAGGCGAATCGACCAGAGCTGGCCCGACAAAGCGGCTACCTTCATCGTCTGGGGGCGGCGCTGATCGCCGCGCGCTATCTGGCCGGCTTTAACCCCTCGGATAGGGACGATCTGATGGAGCTGGCCGAATCGCTGCAAGAGGAATCGCAACAGATTGGGAAACGCTATATTTGGTAGCAACGTTTACGGCAAAAAGAATAATAGCGGCCAATCCCGAAACCAACAGAATAAGATGTCCGCGACAGACTCACATCCCGTTTCGCTGAGTGTGTTCTTTCCGTGCTGGAATGAACAAGAGGCGATTGAACCGCTGACCCGAAAAGCCGTTGATGTGCTTGAGTCGATCGGCGCCGATTACGAAATCATCATCGTTGATGACGGCAGCACCGACCGTACAGGCGAAATCACCGATCGTTTGGCGGCAGAAAACAAGCGGATTCGCGTGGTGCATCATCCGACCAATCGCGGTTATGGCGCTGCGCTGCAAAGCGGGTTTCGCGCTGCGTCCAGGGACTGGGTCTTCTACACCGACGGCGACGGTCAATTT